>NZ_JAUOQN010000036.1:0-51846 GCF_030547555.1 Salipiger sp. 1_MG-2023
ATGCTGCTTGCGTTTCGACATCTCTGATCTCCTTCTCGTCGAAGATCAGCAGACTGCAAATCATAGCTTATGTCAGTGTCCGAATTTCGGGGGGTAGCTCATTTCTTTGCTCTCACGTAGATCTCGAAGCGATGCCCGACGATATCGAAACCGTGCTCATCGGCGATCTTTTTCTGAAGCTCTTCGATCTCATCGCAGCGAAATTCGATGATTTCATCGGTCTCGACGTTGACGAGATGATCGTGATGTTCCGAGCCGCCCGCCTCATACCGCGCGCGACCGTCGGCGAAGATATGACGCTCGATCAGACCGTAACTCTCGAGCGTGTTCATCGTGCGATAAACCGTGGCGATCGAAATGCTCGGAGCGAGCCTGACAACACGCCGGTGAAGCTCCTCGGCATTCGGATGGTCGGGGGAGTCGGACAGGATCTTGAGGATGATCCGTCGCTGCTCGGTCACCCGCATGCCTTTTTCCTTGCAGAGCTCTTCCAGCTTTTTCTCGAGATTTTCTGTCATTCCGCCCGCTTCTTGCGTTTTTTCGTCACCCGGCATCGATGCGCCCCCGAGACTGGCTCGCAAGATAGCAGGTCGGCCCGGAGGGGTCATTACCGGATACGCTTCGGGCCTGGGTCTCCATGTTTACGACGGTTGCATGTGGTGTTGCCAGGACAGGGTAGGGTGCAGATCCCAGACGAAGCTGTGATCCTGCGCGACGGGTCCGTGGCGTTTTTGATCTTTTGGAGAAAAGGGGCTGTGCCATGGGCCAGCCTGGGGAGGTGCTATTATTGCGAATGAATTGCAGTTGCAATGCGTGCGCGATGCGCTATCACTATTGCGACTCACTCTCAATTATTGTGCAGGCGGTGGGCGCCAGAGATTTGATTGGACCATGAAAGGACCAGCTATGACTTTGACGATGATGCGGCTGATGGGGGCGGTGGCGGTAACGGCGCTGACGAGCGGCGCCGCATTCGCTGACGAGGAGCGGATGAAGGTCGTGACCACCTTCACGGTTCTGGCGGATATGGCGCAGCAGGTGGCAGGCGATGCGGCGGATGTCGTCTCGGTGACGCGGCCGGGGGCCGAGATCCATGGCTATCAGCCAACGCCGCAGGACATCGTGCGCGCGCAGGGGGCGGATCTTATCCTGTGGAACGGCATGAATCTGGAACTGTGGTTCGAGCAGTTCCTCGCCAACCTGAAAGATGTGCCGTCGGTGACCCTGACCGAAGGCATCGAACCGATCCCGATTGCCGCGGGGGCCTATGAGGGGCTTCCCAACCCGCACGCCTGGATGGGGCTTGATAACGCGCTGATCTATATCGACAACATCCTCAAGGCCTTCGTCGAGAACGACCCGGAAAACGCGCGGATCTATGCCGAAAACGCCGCGGCCTATAAGGAAGAACTGCGCGCCACGCTCGAACCGTTGCGCCAGCAGGTTGCCGCGATCCCCGAAGCGCAGCGCTGGCTGGTGACCTGCGAAGGCGCGTTCAGCTATCTCGCGCGGGATTTCGGCATGCGCGAGCTGTATCTCTGGCCGATGAACGCCGACCAGATGGGCACGCCGCAACAGGTGCGCGCGGTGATCGACGGCGTGCGGGCAAACGATATTCCCGTGGTGTTCTGCGAGAGCACCGTCAACACCGCCCCAGCCGAGCAGGTGGCGCGGGAAACCGGCGTGCATTACGGCGGGGTGCTGTATGTCGACAGCCTGTCGGAACCCGATGGCGCGGTTCCGTCCTATCTCGATCTGCTCAGGGTCACGTCACAGACGGTGGCGGATGGCCTTACGGCAGACACGCACTAAGATCTTCCTTGAAGAAACAGCCTGCTGGGCAAAGGATCGCCCGGCAGGTCTTTGCCGTTCGAGGGACCGACCTCTCCAACAGAAGGCGCAAGATGAAACATGACATGCAGATGAATGACGCGATACCCTCCGAAGGGTTTGGTCCCGGAAGCGGGATCGAGGCGCGGGATGTGACTGTAAGCTATCGCAACGGCCATACCGCCTTGCGCAACGCCACGTTCGAAATTCCCCGCGGCACGGTGACGGCTCTTGTGGGGGTGAATGGGTCTGGGAAATCGACGCTGTTCAAGGCGATCATGGGCTTTGTTCCCGCGGCCAAGGGCAACATCCGCCTGCTTGGCCTCGACGTCAAACAGGCGCTCAAGCGCAACCTAGTTGCCTATGTGCCGCAATCCGAAGAGGTCGACTGGTCCTTTCCGGTTCTGGTCGAGGATGTGGTGATGATGGGCCGCTACGGGCATATGGGCTTTCTGCGCCGCCCCGGTCAGGCCGACCGCGACGCGGTGGACAGGGCGCTCGGGCGCGTGAACATGCTGGAATTCCGCCACCGCCAGATCGGTGAGCTGTCCGGCGGGCAGAAAAAGCGCGTCTTCCTTGCCCGCGCGCTGGCGCAGGACGGTCAGGTGATCCTGCTGGACGAGCCGTTTACCGGCGTTGATGTAAAGACCGAAGACCAGATCATCGCCCTGCTGCGCGAATTGCGCGACGAAGGGCGGGTGATGCTGGTCTCGACCCATAACCTCGGCACGGTGCCGGAATTCTGCGACCGGACGGTTCTGGTGAAAGGCACGGTTCTGGCCTATGGGCCGACGAAGTCCACCTTTACCCGGGAAAACCTCGAAGCAGCCTTTGGCGGCGTGCTGCGGCATTTCACCCTCGGCGGCGCGGATCTGCATGATGATGACGATACGCGCAAGCTGTCGATCCTGACCGATGACGAGCGGCCCTTCGTGCAATATGGCAACAAGACCAAGGTGGTGGAAGAGCAGCAATGAGCACGCTTCTCGAACCGTTCACCTATGGCTACATGACCAATGCCATGTGGGTTTCGGCCCTTGTCGGCGGCGTCTGTGCCTTCCTGTCGTCTTACCTGATGCTCAAGGGCTGGTCGCTGATCGGCGATGCGCTGTCGCATTCCGTGGTGCCGGGGGTGGCAGGGGCTTATATCCTTGGTCTGCCCTTCGCGCTTGGCGCCTTCATCTCGGGCGGGCTCGCGGCGGCGGCGATGCTGTTCCTGTCGGACCGCTCCGGGCTGAAGGTCGATGCGATCATCGGCATCATCTTCACCTCCTTCTTCGGGCTGGGTCTGTTCATGGCTTCGGTCAATCCGATGGCGGTGTCGATCCAGACCATCACCATGGGCAACATCCTTGCCATCACCCCGGAAGACACGCTGCAGCTGGCGCTCATCGGCTTTGTCTCGCTCGCGATCCTGCTGCTGAAATGGAAAGACCTCATGGTCGTCTTCTTCGACGAAAGCCACGCGCGGTCGATCGGCTTGCGCCCCGGCCTGTTGAAGGCGGTGTTCTTCATGCTGCTCTCGGCTTGCGTCGTGGCGGCGATGCAGACGGTCGGGGCCTTCCTCGTGATTGCCATGGTGGTGACACCGGGGGCCACCGCCTATCTGCTGTGCGACCGGTTCTCGCGGCTGATCCTGACCTCGGTCGCCATCGGCACGATCACCAGCTTTGTCGGCGCTTACGCCAGCTACTTCCTCGATGGGGCGACGGGCGGGATCATTGTCGTTCTGCAAACGCTGATCTTCTTGTGTGTCTTCATCTGGTCGCCCAAGCACGGGCTTCTGGCGGCGCGGCGCAAGGCCGCGCAAGCCCTTCAGACGGAGGTGGTGCAATGATGGACACGCTGCTTTTGCCGTTCCAGTTCAGTTTCATGCAGAATGCCTTTCTGATTTCGCTGATCGTTTCGGTCCCCACGGCGCTGCTGTCCTGCTTTCTTGTGCTCAAGGGCTGGGCGCTGATGGGGGATGCGGTCAGCCATGCGGTGCTGCCGGGGATCGTGCTGGCCTATATCCTTGGCTTTCCGCTGATCCTCGGGGCGTTTGGCGCGGGCATGGTGACGGCACTCGCCACTGGCTTTCTCTCTGACAACAGCCGGGTGAAGCAGGACACCGTGATGGGGGTGGTGTTCTCGGGCATGTTCGGGCTGGGGATCGTGCTCTATGTTTCGATCCATACCAACATTCATCTCGATCATATCCTGTTCGGGAACATGCTGGGCGTCGGAACCGAGGATCTGTGGACTGCCGGGCTGATTTCGGCCTTTGTCAGCGCTGCGCTGCTGCTGAAATGGAAGGATCTGATGCTGCATGCCTTCGATCCGGCGCAGGCACGGGCCTCGGGGCTTCCCGTCGGGTTGCTGCATTACGGCCTGCTGACGATCCTGTCGCTGACCATCGTGGCGACGCTGTCAGCCACCGGGCTGATCCTTGCCGTGGGCCTGCTGATCACGCCCGGCGCGATTGCCTTCCTGCTGGTGCGCAGCTTTGGCAAGATGCTGGCGGTGTCAGTCGCGGTCTGCATGTTTGCGATGCTGGCGGGGACCTATCTCAGCTTCTTCCTCGACAGCGCGTCCGCGCCAACGATCGTGCTGATCCTGACGGCGATCTTTCTGGTGGCCTTCGTGCGCAGAGCGTTGCTGACCCGGCGCGCCTCCTCCGGCAAGGCACAGATTCAGAGCTAGGGGGTCGGCGCCCGCAGGCGCACGGCGATCTTCGCTACACGCGCAGAGCAAGGGCAGCGGCGGTTGCAACTCATCCAAACCGGCCCGGGCGGGATGCGCCCGGGCCGCTTGCCTAGAGAAAGGCGATGGTCGCGGTTTCCAGTTCGGTGGCGGTTACCCCCTCGATCAGCACAGACCCGGTTGCCCAGGCCAGCAACACGCCATCGGCCTGATCGGTGACGCTCAGATCCGACAGATCCGTGACACCGACCCGCAGCTCCAGTTGATCGTCTGCCAAGGTAAAGTCGGAGATGACATCGGCGCCGGTGCCGCGTCCAAAGACAAACATATCCTCTCCGGCACCGCCGGTCAGCGTGTCGTCTCCGGTGTTGCCAACAAGCCGGTCGTTCCCCAGATCGCCGTTCAGGCTGTCATTGCCGCCGCCGCCGTTGATCCGGTCGTTCCCCGCGCCGCCCCAGACCGTATCGGCCCCGAAGGCCCCGCCTTGGGCAGTGTCGATATACAGATCGTGGCCATTGCCAAGAAAGGCCCGGTCGGTGCCGTTGCCGCCTTCGACACGATCATTGCCATTCTCGCCGTAGAGCGTGTCCGCGCCGCTGCCGCCGACCAGCGTGTCGTGGTGGACGCCGCCGCGCAGCACATCATTGCCATCCGCGCCGACAAGCGAATCCCGCCCGCCGTTGCCGTACAACAAATCATCGCCGCCACCGCCATTGATCGTATCATTGCCGCCATCGCCCCAGACCGTATCCTGCCCAACCGCGCCGCCCTGAGCGGTGTCGGTGTATAGATCGTTGCCAAGCCCGAGCCGCGCCATGTCGGCTCCGTCGCCACCGCGCACCGTGTCGTTCCAGCCGCCTGCGAGCAGCAGGTCGGCGCTGGCCCCGCCCTCCAGCAGGTCGGCCCCGTCGCCGCCGATCAGCGTATCGGCGCCGCCCTCGCCGAACAGCGAGTCATTGCCAAGACCGCCTTCGACGCTGTCATCGCCAAGCTGGCCATGCACAAGATCGTCGCCGCCGCCGGTCGAGATCGTATCGTTGCCGGAGCCGCCCCAGACCGTGTCGGCCCCTTCGGCGGTGTTCTGCGCCGTGTCGGTGTAGACATCGTCGCCGCCGCCAAGGAAGGCACGATCACGCCCGTCGCCGCCCCAGACGCTGTCGTTGCCGTTGTCTCCCCACAGACGGTCTCTGGCAGTGCCGCCGTGCAGTTGATCGGCGCCGGTGCCGCCGTGCAGGCTGTCGTTTCCGCCGCCGCCCTGCAAGGTGTCCTCGCCGTCCTCGCCCCAGAGCACGTCATTGCCCGCGTCGCTCGACAACAGATCGTTGTCGCCCCCGCCGAACAGCGTATCATTGCCAAGGCCCCCGCGCAATGTGTCGCCCCCGGCTTCGCCGCGCAGCAGATCGGCGCCGTCTTCGCCGACAAGCAGGTCGTTATCGAGCCCACCCCAAAGCCGGTCATTGCCCGGGCCGCCCCAAAGCCGGTCGCGCCCGGCGTTGCCGAACAACGTATCGGCGCCGAACCAGCCAAACACCGTGTCATTGCCGGCCAGCGCGTCGATGTTGTCGGCCCCCATGGTGCCGATCAGCCTGTCATTCATCGTTGTGGGCGTGCCGCCATAGCCCGCGCCATCTTCGATGCTGACGGTGACCGACGGGATGGTGCCATTGACATAAGTGCCTGCCCGCGCAGTGAAATTGAGCTGAAAGGTCTCGGTGCCCTCGACCAGATTGTCGCTGCGGGTACGCACCAGCACGGTGGCGCTGGTCTGTCCGGGAACAAAGGTGACGGTGTCGGTGACAAGCGTGACATCGTCGCCAAGCGTCGCGGTGAATCCGGTGGCGGTGACGTCGAAGGTTTCCGCCGTGGTCAGCGGCTGCGACAGCTGCACCTCGACGGCGCGCAGGAAGGTGCCGCCATAGCCCTCGAACACGGGATCGGGCGAGGCCAGCAGCATGGTGTTCGACCCGGCGCCGTCATCATCAAGGATGGTCGCGTTGGCGCGCAGCGTCGACACGCCGCCCGCAAGGCTGGCGTTGGACGATTCATCATACAGCTCGATGGCGAAATTCTCGTCGCGCTCGTCGCTGCTGTCGCTGCGGGAGTAGACGTAGATGCTGGCGGTCGTCTCGCCCGCGGCAAAGGTCACCGTGCCGTTGTTTTGCGACCCGCTGGATGCATAGTACAGATCGTCGTCGTCGGCCGAGCCGCTCAGAAGCGTGCGGTAATTGACCGTGACCGCATCGGTGGCCGGTTCGGACAGGGTCACCACAAAGCGCATGTACTCGCCTTCAAATGCGGTGCCGTCGGCAATGGTAATGATCGGCCCTTCGCCGCTGTCGTCATCGAGAAGGGTCGCGGTTCCGACCAGCCCGCGACTTCCCAGCGACACGCCGGAGGGCGGAGTAACGACAAGCGAAAACGCCTCGGATGGCTCTGAAAGCCGATCCCCGAAGACGGGCACCGCAACGCTGGCGCTGCTCTGGCCCGGGGCAAAGGTGACGGTGCCGGACCGCGCCTGATAATCCTGCCCGGCGGTCGCGGATCCGTTCTGCGTGCTGTAGCTGACGGTCAATGCGCTTGTCGCGGGCTGAGACAGGTCGATCTGGAACAGGGCCAACTGGCTGCCGCTGTCACCTTCGATCAGCACCGGATCGGACACGAACAGATCGAGGTTCGACCCGGTGCCGTCGCCGTCGTGAATGACGGCGTTGGCGCGCAGCATCGCCGCATTGCCTGCCAGCGCGGTATTCGAGGATTCATCGAACAGCTCGATGGTGAAATTCTCGTCGCGCTCGTCGTCACTGTCGTTGCGGGAGTAGACATAGATGCTGGCGGTGGTCTCGCCAGCGGCAAAGGTCACCGTGCCGTTGTTGTTGTTGCTGGTCGGGGCGTAGTACAGATCGTCCTCATTTGCGGTGCCGTTCAGCAGCGTGCGGTAATTGACCGTGACCGCGTCGGTGGCCGCTTCGGACAGGGTCACCACAAAGCGCATGTACTCGCCTTCAAGCGCCGCGCCATCCGCGACAGAGATCACCGGCCCCGGGCCGCTGTCATCGTCGAGGATCGTCGCGGTTCCAACCAGCCCACCCGTTCCCAGCACCACGCCAGAGGGCGGCGTTACCACCAGCGAAAACGCTTCCGATGGCTCAGAGATCGTGTCGCCAAAGACCGGCACGGCAACGCTGGCGGTGGTCTGACCCGGTGCAAAACTCAGGCTGCCCGATTGTGCGCCGTAATCCTGCCCCGCCGTGGCCGTTCCATTGGCTGTATTGTAGCTGACGGTGATGGCGCTCGACGCGGGCTGCGACAGGTTGATCTGGAACAGCGCGATCTTGCTGCCACTGTCGCCTTCGACCAATATCGGGTCAGAGACAAACAGATCGAGGTTCGACCCGGTGCCGTCGTTGTCTTGAATGATGCCGGTCGCGCGCAGTACGGCGGCATCATCCGCCAGCGCGGCATTTGAGGATTCATCGAAGAGCTCGACAGTGAGATACTCGTCACGTTCATCGTCGGATTCGCTGCGGGTGTAAATGATAATGCTGGCGGTGGTTTCCCCGGGGGCGAAGGTCACCGTACCGTTGTTGGTGCTGCTGGTCGGGCCGTAATACAAATCGTCATCATTGGCGGTGCCATTCAACAGCGTGCGGAAATTGACAGTGATCGCATCAGTCGCCGGTTCGGACAGGCTTACCACGAAGCGCAGCGCGTCCCCTTCGAGCGCCGCTCCGTCCGCGATCGAGATCACCGGACCGGGGCCGCTGTCATCGTCGAGGATCGTCGCGCTGCCCACACGCCCGGCAGTGCCGATCTGCGCCCCAGAGGTCGAGGTGATCACAAGATCGAAGGCTTCGGAAGGTTCAGAGATGGTGTCGCCGATGATTGGCACTGTTACCAAGGCGACGGTCTGCCCGGTGAAGGTGATCGAGCCGCTGCGCGCCTGATAATCCTGCCCCGCGGTGGCGGACCCATTGACGGTACTGTAGTTGACCGTCAGTGCTGTCGAGGGGATCTGCGACAGCCGGACCTCGAACACCGCGTTGCGGGTGCCGCTGTCCCCCTCGACGATGACCGGATCGGAGATGAACAGATCTAGGTCCGACCCGCTGCCGTCGTCATCAAGGATAACGCCGGTGGCGCTCAGTGTGTTTCCGCCGCCTACGAGGTCTACATTGGCGGATGGATTGAACAGCTCGACCACGAAGTTCTCGTCGCGCTCGTCGCTGCTGTCACCACGCGCGAAGACGTTTACGGTCGTGGTGGTCTCGCCGGGGCTGAAGGTGATCGTGCCGTTGTTGGTGTTGCTGGTCGGGGCGTAATACAGATCATCGTCGTTGGCGGTGCCGGTGGTCAGGGTGCGCCACTCGACGGTGGCCTCGTCGGTCAGCGCCTCCGACAGTGTGACGGTAAAGGTGACATATTCGTTTTCAAGAGCGGTGCCGTTGGAAATATCGATCGTTGGCATGGGTAATCCCCGTCATTTTAACTGGTTAAAGTACACGCGAACCGCAAGGAGGGTGCGCAAAGCTGGAATTTTACCGTATCGAAAGGGGTTGCAGGCCCGACACCGGGGCGGGCGCTGTCTTTGAAATGCCAAAGGCATGATTGTCGATGCCAGCATCGCGCAAACCAAACCACACTCGATACCTACGTTAATGAATCGTTAACCCGACTTCCCAAACGGTACGCCGCAGCTTTGCGTCGCGTCAACATTTTGTGAGCAACCGGCGGGACGCGACGACACCAATTTGGGCCCTGCGTGATGGACGCCGCGATTTCGCTTTTGCCATCAATCCCTTCGTACGGCCCTCAGGATGACCGGATTGCCGATCCTGTCGGACAGCCCGGCAAGCTGCGCAATCCGTTCAAGCGCCGAGGAAATCCTGGGTCGCTTGAGGGTCCGGTGCAGCACCATGGGAAAGACGAACTGGCCGGTCTCGCGAATGTCACAAAAGCCGTGGCTATCAAGGGCGGCGTGCATGTCGCGGCGGGCAATGGTCCGATAGCGGCGCGTATCGCCCTCGACTTTCTTTTTCAGCCCAAAGAGCAGCGGCCCTAGCAGGTTGGCACCGCCCGGAATCGGATAGTCGAGGATCACCGCATGCCGGGCGACCCGCGTCAGTTCCGACAGATGCTGCTGCCAGTCGGCGACATGGGCCAGCATCCGGAAAGACGTCACCACGTCGAAACTGCGATCGGCGAAGGGCAGGGCGGTCAGACTGCCGATCTGCGTTTGGAGGTCGGGATGCGACAGGTCACGAACACGGCCAAGCGCCTGCTCGCAGCTGGCAAGCACGCAGACCGGGTGGCCACGGGGCAGCAACGCATCGGCCACCTGCCTGTGCCCACCCCCGACGTCGAGCACCCGTGCCCCGGGCCATGGCGCGATCATCTGGCGCAGGATTTCGGTCTGGCGCGACAGCAGCCACGTGCCGGCCACCCCTTCGAAGCGGCGCGCGTAGCGTTCGGACGATGAATCAAGGTCTGGCGCCTCTGCGCCGATGTCCGGCTGCGCCAACGGGCCGCCATTCAGATCCGTGTCTGTCGTGTTCATATCACTCAATACCCAACCAATCGAAATGTCTGAAAAAGGCAGTCTCAGGACGGCGTCAGATAGCCCCGTTCGGAATAATCCTTGATGATGTCGGCAACCTCGCCGGAAAAATCCTGTTTCGGTTTGAACCCGAGCTGGGCGCGCGCCTTCGAGATGTCGAAGGCGCGGTTCTTGAGAAAGAACGACACGCGCCGGGGAAACAGCGGCGGTTCAATGCCAAAGGGCTTGCACAGCGTCTCGGTCACATGCGCCAGCGCCATCACCGGGCCGGTTGGAAGATGCAGGCCCGGTTCTGGCACGTTCAGCTGTCGCGAGATCTCCTGAACCGTATCCTTGAGGGTCATGTACCTGTCGCCGCCGATCAGGTAGGCCTCGGCGTTGATCTGCGTGGCCTGCATGGCCAGCACGAAGGCCTCCGCCAGATCGCGCACGTCGATCCAGTGGGTCAGCGCCAGACCTTTGCCGACGTAAAAGAACTTCTTCTGCGCGATCATCCGGAACAGCTTAAGCGTCCGGGTGTCGCCGGGGCCATAGATCATCGCCGGGCGCAGCACCGCACCGCTGATCTGCCCCGAATTAAAATAGGACATGGCGATGTTCTCGCCGGCAATCTTGGATTCCTGATACAGATCGCCGGGGTTGAACGGCATGGTCTCGTCGCCGGGCGGGTTCGCGACGTGGCTGTGCACGCCGTTGGTCGAACAATGCACGATGCGCGGAACGCCCGCTGCAATCGCCGCCTCAAACACGTTCTGCACGCCCGCGACATTGACATCGTGAAACGCCTTGTCCGGCACGTTGGCCTGCCGGAACAGCGCCGCAACGTGATAGACGCCGCTGATGCGCTGCATGGCAGCGGGCAGCGTTTCGGGTTGCGTGATGTCGGCGATGATCACCTCGGCATAAGGTTCAAGCGCCGCCGCCTGTGACGCCTTGCGCACCATGGCGCGCACCGCGATGCCCTTTGAATGAAGATGGCGCACAAGGTGCTCGCCAACAAATCCCGCCGCTCCGGTTACCAGATAAAGACCTTGCATACCAAACCCTCTGAAGCCCGTGAAATTCGGACAGGGACAGTGTGGGCCGCGTTGGATTTTCTGGCAAGACCGGGACGCGAAGTTTGCCGATTCAGACTCGCCCGCAAAAACTGGCGGTGAAGATATCATCCGTGCCGGCTATTTCCGGCGCGGCGCGCGTGCCCTGCAGCGGATTTTCGGCGTTCAGAGCCTCGGCGCGCAGCTGTGCCTTGCAAAGACGAATTGTCTGCCGGTAAGCTTGGCCCCAAGGTCATTTCGATCAAACTGCGCCCGGTGTCATCCTGTCTTTGATCGGGACTGTATTTGTATTTACCCCCGGTCTTCCGGGGGGTTCCAGTGCACGAGGTTGCTTGACCATGTTCCGGACCGTCACTCTGCGCGCCTGCCACGGGCAGCATGGCGATGATCGCAGCGCCTATCGAGCGTCGCTGCCACGCAGAGATCCGGCGATGAATGCGCAGGATCCCGTGATGCATCCGAAGCCAGATGTGCTGCCCGCCGAGGTTCTGGTGGGCATCCCGGCGCTGAACGAGTCCGCCCATATCGAGGCCTGCCTGCTATCGCTGCTTGGCGACGATCCCTTCATGCAGGACGTGACGCTGATCGTCGCCGACGGCGGCAGCAGCGACGACACCCGCGAGATCGTCCGGCGCCTTTCGACGCGCCTTGCGAACCTGCGCCTGATCGACAACCCGGCAAAGCTGCAAGCCGCCGCCATGAACGCCATCGTCGCAAAGGCCGGGCCACAGCACCGGTTCCTTGTGCGCTGCGACGCCCATGCGGCCTATCCGGCAGGCTATGTGCGGGCGGTCGCCGAAAGCCTTGCGCAGCGGCCCGAGGCGGCATCCGTCGCGACGGTGATGGATGCGGTCGGCGAGGGATGCTTTGCGCGTGCGGCGGCCTGGGTGGTCGACACGCCGCTCGGGTCGGGCAAATCGGCGCATCGGGGCGGAACGCAGTCGGGTTGGGTCGATCATGCCCATCACGCCGGTTTCCGGCTGGACTGGTTCGGCCAGATCGGCGGTTACGATCCGGCGTTTTCCCACAATGAGGACGCCGAGCTTGATCACCGTTTGGGTCTTGCCGGAGGGAAAATCTGGCTGGATGCCGATATCCGGCTGGATTACCGGATGCGCTCCACGCTGCCCAAACTGTTCAGGCAATACTGGAACTATGGCCGGGGTCGCGCCAGAACCGTGCTCAAGCACCGGATGCGGCCGCGGCTGCGCCAGATTTTCCCGGTGCTCGCCGTGCTTGGCATCGCGGCGTCTTTGGGGCTGGGGCTGTTCTGGTCTCCGGCGCTGCTGCTCGCGGGCAGCTATGCTGCGTTGATGGTGGGGGTCTCGCTTGCGGGGGCCGTCGCGTTGCGCTCGGCCTGTGGTCTGTTGGCCGGGCTGGCGATGGGCGCGATGCACATCGCCTGGGGGCTGGGGTTCCTGCGACAGGTGATCTTGCGATGAGCGCGCCGTTTCACCGGGTTGACGCCTTGCTTTGCACCTTCCGGCGGCCGGAAGTGCGTGACACGCTGCTCTCGCTCGAGGCGCTGGACCTGCCCGCAGGCATCGATCTGCGCATCGTCGTGGCCGACAATGACGACACGCCGAGTGCGCGTGAAATCGTCTTTGAAACGGCGGCGCGGATGCGCCTGCCGGTGCTCTACCTGCACGCGCCGGCCTTCAACATCTCGGTTGCGCGCAATGCCGGGCTGGAGGCGGCTTCGGAGCGACAGGCCGGTTGGGTCGCCTTTCTCGACGATGACGAAAGGGCCGATGCCGATTGGTTGGCGCGGCTTGTGGCCCGCGCGAGGGAAACCGGGGCCGACGCGGTATTCGGCCCGTCGCTGGCCGAATACGGCCCGGATGCGCCGGACTGGATACGCGGTCAGGATTACCATTCGAACCGGCCGGTGCGCCGTGGCACGGTCGTGCAGACAGGGCACACATGCAATGCGCTTTTGCGCTGGAACAGTGCCGCATGGCGCGATCAGCGCTTCGACGTGGCACGCGGCAGGGCAGGCGGCGAGGACACCGAGTTCTTTTTTCGCCTGCACCATGCGGGGGCGCGGTTCGAGATCGCCGAAGACGCGATCGTGCGTGAAGGCGTGGCGCCGTCCCGGATGACCTTTGGCTGGATTCTGCGCCGCAAGTTCCGCTCGGGGCAAAGCTATGCGGCGGGTGCGCAAGGTTGGAAAAGCCGGGTGGCGCGCTGCGGGCTGGCGTTTGGCAAAGGCCTGTTCTGCGCCGGTACGGCGGGGCTGTTCGCGGCGTCGCGCGCCGAGCGCAATCGCTGGCTGTTGCGCGGGGCCCTGCATGCGGGCGTAGTCGCAGGATGCCTGAACCTGCGGCAACCGCAGATCTACGGTCTCGATTCCCGACCCTGAGCCGCCGTCACACCTGCCAGGAGTCGAAAGGCAGCCCGGACAATACGCGAAAGGCGCGGGCATCGGGGGCCAGCCGTTCTGCGATCTCGGCGCGCAGTTCGGGCCCGATTGCAGGGGCAGACCGGTTCGGAGCGACCGACAGCAGGTTGCGCGCCTTGTCCCGCGCGCCCCGGCTGATGTAGCGATCAAAGCGGCGCAGGCCGCGACTGCGCCATGCGCGCTGTACGAAACCGGGCAGGCGCGCGTTCGATGCTGCGTCGTTGAAGGTGGGAATATCCGCGATACCGTAGCGAGAGACGCCGACGAAATCGACCACCCCATCCATCACCGACTGAGGGTCACGGCGCATCTCGTCGAAGTCGATGATCAGCAGCTGTTCGCGGGCGAAGTGTTCCAGATAGGCGTTGATCTGCATGGTGTAGCGGCTGGTTTCAAGCATGTTCTGCCCGACCCGCGAGGCCATGAGTTCCTCGGGTTTGACCCGCGCGGTTCCGGTGCTCCAGGCATGTTGGTAATGCGAGATCAGACGATCGACAGGGTCGCGCGCCAGAAAGATCAGCCGGACATCGGGCAATATGCCGTGTATGCGCGCCGGAACGCCGCGCCACAAATGGCACATGGCGTAATTTGGCGACGCTTCGCCGTAAATCGAGTATCCCGGATCGAACTGGCTTTGATACCATGACATTCCAAGCGGGAAGTTCATTTTAGGAACGAAGAAATCGGTTTCCTTCATCCGCGACATACCAATTTCGGGATGATTGGACAGATGATGATAAAGAGTGGTCGTGCCGGCGCGCATTGCGCCGATCACGATCAGGCCGGGAAGGAGTCTCATAGGTTTCATCCAAACTCCCTGTGATATTCTGGCTCCGACAGGTGCATTATACGTACTTGTATTTCTTCTGCGGTGCCTGCGGCGACATGGACAAAACGCTGATCATTTGCTGAGGATCAAGCTTTGCAAGGGATTCAAGCGCCGTCTCGACGGTGCCGGCATCCATGCCCCAGCGCACCATGAATACAACCTGATCCGCGGCACGGATCATCGGCGAGGCGTCGGATACCGGGGTCAGTGGCACGGTATCGAGGATCACGGCGCGGTAGCGCTGCTTGAGATCCCTGAGCAGATCTTCCATCGATTCCGACAGCAAAAGCCCTGCAGGATCGCCAAGACCCGAACGGGCGGTCAGCACATCTGCGCCGGAGTCCGGATCCTTGCGAATGGCGGCGTCGAGCGGCAGCTTGCCAGTCAGGACGTCGATCAGATCTGGGGTCGAGGTCATGTTCATCCGGCGCGCCAGCGACGGGCGCCGCAGGTCGGTTTCCACGAGGATGCAGCTCACGCCCATCTGCGACAGCGAGCGGGCGAGCAGAATGCTGGTCGTGGTCTTGCCGCAATCGCTTTCGCTTGAAGCAAAGGTCACGATGGTGCCGACTCCCTTTGGCATGCCCAGCAGCAGCTGGCTGCGCAGGGAGCGGATGCTTTCGGAAAGTGGACCGAGCGGCTGGCGACGCACATGGTTCACCGGGTTTGCCGTGCGAAGCATGAACCGCCGCGCCCTTGGCTGAACCAATACCGTGCCGCCGGTCAGCGCCCTAAGCTGCATGGCGCTGCGCAGGGCATTGTCGGTCAGCGCCATCATGAAGACGATGCCCATGCCGGCAAACACCCCGCCGATGCCACCAAGCGCCACCGACATCGATTTGCGCGGCGCGATCGGCGAGGTGGGCACGTCGGCGTAGGAAATGACCTGCGAGTCGCTTTCCTGAAGATCGACGCTTTCGCTGGTCTCGGTGAATTTGTCGAGGAAGGTGGTATAGACCGCCTGCTGCGCCTGGTAATCCCGCTCGAGCTGGGTCAGGCGCACCTCGCGGCCGGCCTGTTCGATGGCGCGGGCTTCAAGCTCGCGCAGCTCGGCGCGCAGCACATCGACCCGCGCGGCGGCGAGATCGACGCGCTGCGCCTGCTCGTTGCGCAGGCGGCGGGCCTCTTCGGCGATGGTCGCTTCGAGCCTGTCGATGGCCGCAACCGTCTCGACGGTCTGGGCGGTGTCTGCGCCGAAGCGTTCCAGCAACAGATCGCGGCGCTGACGCAGGCTGACAACTTCGTTCTGCAGGCTGTCCAGAAGATCGGACTGGAACAGGCCGGTCGCCGCAATGGCACCCTCGCGTTCGATCAGGGAATCGATCCCCGCAAGATCCGACTGCAACTCGGCAAATTCCGCCGAGGCATCGTTGACGCGCCGCGACAGGTCTCCGATCTGCTGGGTCAGAAGTTCGCTGCCGCCAAACCCTTCGGCGAGGTTGCCGGTCCGGTAGTCGATCACCGCCCGTTCCGAGGCCTCGAGCTTGTCACGCATGCCGCTGATCCGCGTTTGCAGCCCGGTGGTCACCCGACGCAGACCCTCGAACTTGCGGTCAAGCTGGTCGTCCATGTAAACATCGACCACCGCATTCGGGATGGCCGAGGCAAGGAACCTGTCGGTCGACGAGAATTGAATGTCGACAAGGTTGGTGTTCCCGACCTGCCGCACCGACAGGTTGGTCTTCATCTCACCGACAAAATCCGCCTCTTCGCCAAGCAGCTCGCGCCCGGTGCGGGCGGCCAGAAGCACCGGATCGGTGGTTTCGCCGCCAGCTTCGGCATCGCCCATATCCGGCGGGGCGACGCCAAGAACCCGCTTGAGCGCCTCGACCGCCGCGTCGGCCAGTTGCACCAGAAGCGACGGGTCGGGTTCTGGCGGGCGCAGCGCGGTGTTGAATTCGGGGCGCGTTTCAAGCTGTAGCCGTTCCGATACCTTCGACAGCAGACGCCCGGAATTGATGATGGCGATTTCGCCAGCAATCGCGTCGTCGTCGATTTTCAGATCTTGAATCAGCGCGCCCAGCACCCCGTCCGCACGGTTCGATTGCCCCATGAGGATCTGTGCCTTGGCAGCATAGGTTGGTTCGACCTCGAGCACGATGATGGCGGCAATCAGCGCGCCGGCAAAGCTCGTGGCAGAAATGATCCACCAGCCCCTTTTCAGAATCCTGAAAATGCTGCCGAAATCGATCACTGTCTCGTGTCGATCAGATTTCGCTGGAGGGTCCATGGTTCGTGTCGACAGGGGAGGTTGCCAGTTCAAGTTTATCTATCCGTCATTGGAAAACGCACGTGGTGAGATCACGTTAGACGTATTCAGTCCGCCGGTGTCCGAAAGGTCGGCCCCGGTGATGATCTCTCGTACGGCATATTGTTTAAGACGCCGGGAATTTGCGAAGATTACGATCTCGCCAACAAGTCCGATGGCCACGATCTGCACGCCCATCACCACCATCAGCACGGCAAAGATAAGCGCAGGGCGATCCGCGAGCGGCTCGCCCATCAGCTTCTGTCCGATCAGCACCGCCGTGGCCAGCATGCCGAAGACAAAGATCGGCATGCCGATCGCGCCGAAAAAGCGCAGCGGGCGGCGCAGGAAATTCAGCACGACGTAAAGCGTGATCGCATCGAAAAAGGCCACGAAATGCCCCAGCGGGCGGAACACGTAGCGGGCGGGCGCCTTGCTTCCAGAGGATGCGCTGCGCAGTTCGACCTCGGTCAGCTTATAGCCACGCAGCCCGGCGATCACCGGAATGAAATGCTGGCGCACGCCAAATCCGGTCACGTCGTCAAGCACCGCGCGCCGTGCCAGACGCGTGCGGCAGAAGGGATCGCTGGGGCTATGTCCGAACAGACGCGCCAGCAGGCGCGTGAAACGCCGCCGCCGCCAGCCCTGCCAGCCATCCTGCGGCCGGTTCTTCCGCGCCACGGTCAGCATGTCGGCATCGCCCAGCATCTCGGGAAGACGGGGCAGATCTTCGGGGGCCACCTCGGGCCATCCGGCAAGGGTCAGCACCAGCTCGCCGCGCGCCCGGCGCATCGCCACGGTCAGCGCGGCGTCGTCGTCGCGCCAAGGCCGCTGCCCCAGCACCAGAAGTTCGGGCCACTCGTCGCTGAGCTGGTTCAGCGCGGCCATGATCGTGCCATCGCGCCCATCGGTGGCGCAGATCACTTCGTAGGGTCGATCCATGGCGTCTAGGTCGGGCCGGACGCTGGCCAGTGTCTCTGTCAACTCTTGCATCGGCTCTGCGGCCACGATGACCGACAGAAGCCCGGGGGGTGGTTTGTCGATGGATCCGCCAATTGTCATGAAAACCTCTTACGCAAAGTGCTGATGATAAAACTACAAGGCCCGCCCGGATGGCCAGCACGCCATACTTATGGCTCGCGTTGCTGAAATATGGCCCCGGTAACCAGGCCAAGGAACAGCAGGAAGACCGCCAGCGTCACCAGCAGTCCGACCACCGCCGTCTCGACGACAAGATCGGGTCCGCCCATCGTGAGGGCCGCGAAAAGCGCCATGGCCGCCGACAGGGCTGCGGCCCCGGAAAAGCGCGCCAACGGGCGGCGGGTGAAAATTTGCAAAGTCTTGATCGAGATAAGATCCAGCAGCACCTTGAACACGCGCGACAGGCCGTATTTCGACACGCCAAAGCGCCGTGCGTGATGGCGCACCCCAACCTCGGCCACCCGAGCCCCCATCTGCGTCGTCATCGCGGGAATAAAGCGATGCATGTCGGAATAGAGCGGGACGCGCTTGATCACCTCGGCCCGGTAGACCTTGAGAGAACACCCATTGTCGCGGATCGGAATGCCGGTGACCTTGCCAATCAGCCAGTTGGCGATCTTCGAGGGCAGCTTGCGCGTCAGGAATTTGTCCTGCCGGTTGATGCGATAGCCGACCACCAGATCATAGCCTTCGTCCAGCTTGCTGAGCATCATCGGAATGTCGAGCGGATCGTTCTGAAGATCGCCGTCCATGGTCACGAGATAGCGTCCGCGCGCATGGTCGATCCCGGCCATCATCGCGGCGGTCTGGCCGAAGTTGCGCTGGAACCGGACCACGACCAGCCGCGGATCGGTCTGAGCGATTTCGGCAAGGCGCGCGACCGAGCGATCGCTTGAGCCGTCGTCGACAAAGACCAGCTCGAACGAGCGCTTCATCGGCTCCAGCGCCGAGACGATCTCCTTGTGCAGGAGTGCGACATTGTCTTCTTCGTTATAAATGGGCACGCAGACCGAAACCTCGGGGGCGCTGCCGGAAACTGATGCGGTGTATTCCAGTGGCATGGATACGCAGCCTCTTTGTCCATCAAAAACCGGGTCCGACCGGGGGACAGTGACCCGATAATCAGACCCGCACATTTACCAATTGCGCCAACTGTAGCACAGTCGCTTTCTATCGCGACCTTTTTCCGCAGCCAAACGGATTTGCCAATAGGCCTCCGGCAAAACGCCTGTTTCGGCGTCAGTTTCCGCTTGCGCCAAGCTGCGCCTCGACCTCCAGAACATCGGCCGGAAACAGCCGTGCCGTCGCGTCGACCTGCATGCTCTCTTCGCTGCTATTGCCCTGCCGGGTGATCCGATAGCGCATTTGGACATCGGGCGCGCCTTGCGTCGTCGCCAGCATCGCCTCGGCGCCGACCAGCAGACGCAGATTGGTGTCCCGGCGCGCCGCGAGCCGCTCGCTCTCGGCCTCGCTCTGCTGCAACTGTTGCAGGATCTCCAGCCGCCTGTCGGCTTCAAGAGCGATTCGTTCGCGGTCGAGTTCCGACAGATTCTGCCGCGCCCGATAGATCGCGGTTTCCGTGTCCAGTTCGCGCGCCTCGAGGTTGATCAGCTGGCCTTGCAGGGTCACGAGATTGTCCGATCGCAACAGCCCGCGTTCCTGAAGCGTTTCGGCCTTTTCCACCGAACCGCGCGTCAGCGCGACCTGCTTGGTCAGCCCGACAAGCTTTTCCTCGAGCGCCGCAATCTCGGTCTGAAGCAGGGCGCCGCTGTTCTCGAGCGATTCGATCGCGCGATTCTGCCCTTCGCGACGGCTGACGAACAGGTCACGCTCGTGCGCGATGATCTTCTCTAGCGCCTCTGGCCCGTCGGGATGCGACAGGTCCTCGGGCGCGGTGAACATGCTGGCGCCGCTCATTTCTGCGCGCAGGCGGGCGGCGCGCACCGCTTCGCGGGTGGCATCAAGGCTCAGCTCCCGCAGGTTACCGACGGTGCGAACCGCGGCGCTTTCGCCCTCGAGCCCGTCGATCAGCGTGGTCATGGTGCCCCCCGCCAGCGCCATCGCCTGTTGCACGGTCAGACCGGGCGAAAACGGGTAAGCGCCGGGGCGGGCAACCGCTCCCAGCACATAGATAGGCCGGTACTCGACCACGGAAACCGAGACGCCGGGCTTGTCGACAAGCCCAAGGCGTGTCTGCAATTCGGTTTCAAAGGTTTCGGCAATATCGGACAGGCTGCGGCTTGCGGCGGGCACCGCGCCCACGATCGGCATCATGATCAAGCCGTCCGTGCCAACGGAGTAGGTGCCGCTGAGCGCGCTGAACTCGGAAAACTGCAGGGCGATGCTGTCCCATTGCACAATCCGCACAGAGATCTCGTCGCCCGTATTCAAACGGTACGTGTCTTGTGCAATGGCGGGGCCCGTCAGGGAAAAAAGCCCAAGCGTGGCAGCAAGGCGCAGCAGGTTTGTTGTGCGATTGCGACCTGTATGGAATAACTCGTTCATTCGGGTACCCGGGACTATGGCTTTTATG
This sequence comes from Salipiger sp. 1_MG-2023, assembly GCF_030547555.1. Taxonomy (NCBI): domain Bacteria; kingdom Pseudomonadati; phylum Pseudomonadota; class Alphaproteobacteria; order Rhodobacterales; family Roseobacteraceae; genus Salipiger; species Salipiger sp. 1_MG-2023. Next base: position 20,114 of record NZ_JAUOQN010000036.1, read on the forward strand.
ACCGTAATTACAGCAATTGTGCCGACCTTTAACCGCGCGAATTTCCTGCGCGAGGCCATCGACAGTTTGACCGCGCAAACACTGCCGGTCGAGGAAATTCTGGTGTGGGACGATGGATCTACCGATTCCACGCCGGAGGTGGTCAAATCCCTGTCGGGTCCGATCCGATATTTCCGCAGCGCCAATGGCGGCAAGGCCCGGGCGCTCAACGCGGCGATTCGCGAGGCCCGCGGGGATCTGATCTGGATCTGTGACGACGATGACATCCTGTTTCCGGACGCTGCGGAACGGCTGGTCGCGGCATTGACGCGCAACCCGAATGTCGGGGTCGCCGCTGGCAGCTACCGTCGCTTCCGCGACGATCCGTTGTCCGGTGAGCGGATCGAGAGCGGGCCGGGCTATTGGCCGGATCTGTCCCAAGGGTCGGTTCTGCGCCACCTTCTCGAGGATATCTTCCTGTTCCAGAACGCCACCCTGGTGCGCCGTGCCCTCTATGACAAGGTGGGGCCATTCCGCGAGGATCTGGCGCGGTCCATCGATTATGACATGATCGTTCGGCTTGCGCTGCACGCGCCCTTCGCCGTGATCGAAGAGCCGCTCTTCAAGCAGCGCAAGCATGATGGCGCGCGCGGTCCGGCAGCGGCGCGCCATGCGGCCGCCCAGTCGGACGCGGTGTGGAAAGACGCGGACCGCGCGCTGTTCGCGCCCTTTCGCGAGTCGATTCCCCTGTCTGTCTACGCCGGGCTGTTTGACGGCGCGCTTGCGCAGCGGGCCGGTCGCCTGCAGCGGGGCTGCGTGTTCGCACGCCGCACGGATTGGGAGAGTGCCCTTGAGGATTTCGAGGCCGCGGCGATGCTTTCGCCCGATATCGCCTTGTCCGCTGTTGAGGTGGCAATCTGCCGACGTTCGGTTGCGGGCAAGCATGGCATGGCCGAAGCCCTGACCGGGGCCAGCCGTTCCCGGCTTGGTCGGCTGGCCGGTTCCAGCCCGCTCGGAGGGCAAATCGCCAGCGCGATTGCACGCGGAGCGCTATGGCGGGGGCGGGCGGCGCTATCTTCAGGGCAGTTTGCGGCGGCGGCGCAGATCGCGCGGTTCGTCCTGTCGCCGACGTTGCGCAGCCGTGGGGCGCGGCCTGGCAGGCCTGCGACGCCGCTAACGGAGCGGGCCGAGCCACTGCAGCTTCTTGGCTGAAGCGTTGAGCTTAAATGTCTAACCCGCGCAGGCTGTGCTGCGCGGGCCATGACCGGCGCTGCGCCGACACAAAGTCTTGCCCCGGCGCAGGTATGGCGCCGGGGCTTGTTGCTGGCTCAAGCAAGCATCGAGTCGGATTCCGTGAAGATCACTGACTGATCCACCATGAAATCGGATTGTTCGACGTCGTTCAGAACTGCGAGCGCGTGAAAGGTCCCATCCACGTCGATGCCGACCCGAAGGCCCGGCTTGATGTCCTTGAACGAAACCGCATCCATCATTTCTGCCTCGTTGAAGCCCAAGACCTCGGCAATGCCGGAAAGGTCGATCTGGTCTCCCTCAGCCTGCGAGAAATCCGTAACGGTGTCGCGGTATCCGTCCAGCGTATCGGCGGTGAAGATGAAGGTGTCCGCCCCCATGCCGCCGGTCAGTGTATCGACATGCAGGTAGCCATCGATGAAATCATCACCATCGGTCCCGACAAGGGTATCCCGGCCTTCGGTCCCAAGCATGACGTCCTGCTCAACGGTCTCGCTGGTCTCGCTCGCGGCTTCCTCGGCCTCGGCCTCGGTTTCGGTGCCAGCGTCAGTGTCGGTTTCCACCGGCACGTCGGGCTGGCTCTGGGTCTCTTCGGCGCTGGTGTCCGGCTGGGCCTCTGCCGCGTCCCCACTCGTTAGGATCATCGAGTCCTGGATCGAGAAATCGGCTTCCTTCACGCCTTCCAGAGCCGCCAGCGCGTGGAATTCCCCGTCAAGCTCGATGCCGACGCGCAGGCCGGGCTTGATGTTCTTCACCGAGACAGCCTCCAGCATGGCGGCCTCGTCCAGCCCCATGGCATCGGCAATCCCGGACATGTCGATCAGATCGCCTTCGGCCGATGAGAAATCGGTGATCCAGTCGCGGTAACCGTCGAGCGAGTCGGCGGTGAAACGGAAGCTGTCCGCACCTTTGCCGCCGGTCAACGTGTCGGTGAGATAACCGCCATCCAGAATGTCGCTTCCGGCGGTTCCGATGAGCGTATCTCGGGCAGAGGTTCCGAGAATGACCGTGTCGTCGCTGCTGCCCGTGGTGTCGCCGCCGGTCGCACCGGCGGCGCTGTCATCATCGGGGGTGCTGTCCGTGGCGTCTTCATCTTCGTCGTCTTCGGCAGTATCGTCCGGCACGCTTGCTTGCGGTGCGTCGGGAGTGTTGTCGACGACGTCGCCCTTCGTATCCTCGTCGGTTGTGGTCTCGCCGGAATCGCTGTCCGTTTCAGCGTCAGGCATCTCCGTGCCCGTCCCGTGGTCGTCGGTGTCGGTATCGCTGTCGTCGTCTGTGGACGGAGTGGTCTTGCCGTTCGTCGTGTACCATTCCGGATTGTTGATCGTCGGCGTGGGATAGGAGTCGAGCATATACGGCGACAGCTCGGCCTCGGTCATGTTGACGACCTCGATCTCGATGATGACCGGGTGTTGATCACCTGTCAGACGGTCGGTGATCCAGTTCACCACCGGGCTCACCCAGGTGCCATCGTCTTTCTGGATGACCCCGTGCAGATCAAGGAACATCTCAAGGGTGAATTCGCGCAGCAGCCCGCCGGAAGAGGCCCCCAGGAGCAGGTCGATACCTTCGAAGTCCTTGCTCGTGCCCTGTCCACTCGGTGTCTTGGCAACCACGTATTCGTTGAAGTTGCGCACCCCGACGGAGTCGGTGATCGTGCCGGTGAAGTTCAGCGTGAGATCATTCTTGCCGATGGTCATGTCAGACCCGGCATCCGGTGTGAAGGTGATGGCCTCGATCGGCGTCAGACTGGAACTGTCGAGGATTTGCGGCAGAGCGTTGGTGTAGTCAATTCCGTGGAGGGTTTTGTAATAGTCGATCAGATAGCTCTCAAGCGCGCTGCTGCTTACGTTGCGCATCAGGTCGTCCTGATCGATATCGAGCCCGACATTCACGAAGTCCGTATCGATCAGCACCACTTCGTGGTTCAGGCCCCAGCTTTGGTAGCCGGTATCGAAATCAGATACTTCGACGTTGTTGAACACGACGGAAGACGTCTTGCGCATGATCGAAAAGCCGACGTCCGATCCCTGCCAGACCGAGTCAATGAACATGTAGTTCGACGCGTAGTTGTCCAGCGATACCGCCTTGCTGCCGCCCCAGACGGTAAATTCGCGGAAGACGCTCATCGTGTCGGTATCGTCAGAGAACTGGCGGTGGAACACCCGCAGGCCTTCGCCGGTGGCGATCGAGGTGTTGTTGTTGAAATCGACGATTGGCGGTTCTTCGTGATCGAGCGCCACGTCGAAGGGCGAGGGATCATAGGGCAGCTGTTCGCGTTCGAACATCTGGCGATGGATGCCGTCCTTGGGCGCCGAGGGGTTCGCCGCGTCTTCGGGGAATTCCTCGATTCCAAAGTAATTCCAGCCGATGGCCGCGTTTGCCGCGATATTGTCCTGCTGGATGATGACGCGCGACTGGTTCTCGTAGGCCGAACCTTCGACACCGACGGCGTCGTGCCCGCTTAGATAGGTGCTGGCGACCGAGCTTACCAGGTTGCCCGTCCACATCCCGGTTTCGTCGCCATCTTCGGACACCATGCCTGCGCCGACCGTGTCATAGATGATGCTGTCCATGATGTTGGCGTCCGACGAGTGCTGGACGATGCCCCAGCCCGGCGAGCCAGACACCGAGACGCCCTGAATCATGTTGCTCGGGCTGTCCGGGTCGGTGCCGATTTCGTGCAGGTGCAGCGGGTAGCGGCCTGTCGGGTTGGTCGACGTGCCGGTCGGGATGCTTTCGTCGGTGCGGCCGAGGTCGGTGAATTCGGCGAACATCGCCGAGTTTGCGTTCTCGCCGTGATCGACCATGTCATTCATCAGCATCACGTGACCGCGCACCCCATCGGGGTTCTCGGAGGTGAAGACCACATTGCGTGACAGGTTGCCCACATAGGTGGTGAAATCATAGCCGGCGGGCGGCTCGTGATCGTAGTTCAGCGGCTTGTCGAAGGTGACGGTCTGGCCTTTGACCGAAACGATGGTGCGTGTCTCGTCGGCGCTGCCGTCGCCGGTGCCGACGATCAGGATCGTGTCGCCGACCTTCCAGTTGGTCAGGTCGCCGTCCAGATCGACAGAGCTGGACCCGCGGCTGACGGAATTGCCGGAAATCTCGAGATGGCTTTCCTTGGCGGCGCCGTTGATGTCGACATGGCCCATGGCAACAAGCCCATGGCTCAGCATTTCGGGATCGGTGTCGGTGTCGATGGGCGTGTCGCGGAAAATGATCTGCGCGGTGACGTCTGCATCGACCGCCGTATCATGCATCGAGCCGATTTCGATCTGCGATCCCATGTCGGTGACAATGGTCTCGACCAGCATGGTCGTGTCCTGATCGGTGGCCCAGTCCAGCATCCCTGCGACCCGGACGGTCGCCAGCGGAGTCGTATCATCCACATCGTAATCGACGGTAATTCCGCTCGGGATGTAGACATGCGCCTCGGCGCCCGGAACCTGCCCGTTCTTCCAGGTCGACGGATCGGACCAGGCGCCGTCTTTCACTGCGACATGGGTCGCTTCGTCGACGGGAGCGAGCGCATCCAGCTGCGCAGCGTGCTCTGTCATCATAGGTATTTCCCTTCATTCTTTTCCGTGGGTCGCGCGAAGTGCTCAGAGTGATTGCACGCGACGATTTCGGTTGCCGTTGGCTCAACTGGATTGATGGCTCGGACCGCGATCGATCGCGGTTGAAGAGCGCACAAAGTTTCCGAATACGATGCCCATCCCCATGGACCCGCATTTCAAGCGAAGCTGACGGTATGATTTCCCTCTTATTTCAGACTTTTAGAGCCGTCTTTTATCTTGCGGTATTCGTGCCCGGTGACCCTGTCCCGTCGTTTAGTTTTCCCCATGGTTCAGAGCCTCAGACTGTTCTACCGTGTTACGTCCAACTGATTTTGCGGCCTGTCGCCCGCAAGAAACCGGCCCTTACGTTGGGTCGGGAGTGATGATCAAGAAAATCGAATGTGTCTCTTGGTGGAACCTCATGTGGCTGGCTGGTCTGACGGGGGTGACTGTTATCCTTGTGGGTGAAGAATTGGCTAACGGAAAACCTTGAACTTGCCTCGAATTCGCCGAATTGGGCGGTTTCGTGCCGACCCCGGTATGCTGATTCAGCCTGTCACGGGCTGCTGACACATAACCGCGTCTGCGGGCAAAAGGTTAATTTTGGCGTACTGCAACGGGTTGTCCCGATTGCCTATAAGTTGCCGCAAAGTCAGCGGGCCCTGAGCGAAGTTCTGCCCACAACATATGACCCATTTTGTGTCAGCTAAGATTTTGCCGATTCAAGCATCAGAATGAGGCGCTGCTGTCACGTTTCATGCGCTATGCGCATAAGATCCGGGGGGGGCGCGCACCTCGAAATACGTCGCATGACACGTCTTGCACGCTCAGAATCGGCGCGGCCGGACAGTACGAACCGGGCTGACCGATCGCCGCGATCGAGATCGGGCGTCACGCATCTATCAGGTGCCGCCAGCGGCAACATCGATCCAGAACGGCCTATGAGAGAGCCCAAGAGATAGGCCTGAATGCCCCCGCCGTCGTCGCCAGCATTTGGAATGCGACGAAGCTGCTCACCACTCAGCACATCAGTCCGAACACAGGAGGAGAGGGGCCGTGCTCTTCGCAGGTTTCTTCGGGCATTGTTCTATCCTCTTTACGGACGCGGACGTCGATCACTACCCCCTTACAATGCCTTGGAGCCGCGATCCGGAGCAGTCAGCAAAAGCGTATCTCAGGCTATTTAGGTGCAGCCCCCTATCCTTTCCGATCATCTGCAGAAGGGCGCGGAACGTTCATGGATCGATATGCCAAAAGGATCGCTTTGTAGCCGCATGAAGGACGGACCTGACTGTCTAACCCAGCCCCAGCGGGCATGGATTGTGCCATTTCAAAAAGTCGCCCTTCGCGTCACCACAGCCGGTTGCGCAACCCAGTTCGAAGATGACAGAACGAGGTTGGTGGATCAGATCCTCGGCGTTCCCTGGCAAATCCTGGGGGCCTGTGGATCTGGCATGGCCTTCAGCCTTGCCAGAACGAGGATCATCGCAGATAATTTTTTGGTAGTGATTTAAGGAGGCGGAGTATGCGCCCGGGTTTGATTGGAATAGGCGCACAAAAATGCGCGTCGTCATGGTTGCATGCGATTGCTGGGTCACACCCTGAAATCGGCATTTCAGACCCTAAAGAGGTCGATTTCTTCTCGTATTACTTCGACCGTGGCTATGCGTGGTATGAGGGCCATTTCGTCGAGGGCCCGTCGACGCGCGTCTATTTCGAAAGCTCGCCATCGTACTTCCATGACCCGCGCGCGCCAGAGCGGGCCTTTGCCTATCGCTCGGATCTCAAGGTGTTGGCGCTGCTGCGTGATCCGCTCAAGCGCGCCTTCTCAAATCACCTTCACGAGATCATCAAGGGACATATCCTGCCCTGCACCTTCGAGGACGGTCTGGAAAACAATCCGGCCTATGTGGAGCAGGGCCTTTACGCGACGCATCTTGGCCGCTGGTTCGATGCGTTCCCCGCAGATCAGGTGCGCGTGATGTTTGCCGAGGAAATCTCGATCGACGCCGGCGCGGCCGCGCGCGACGTGTTTGCCTTTTGCGGTGTCGATCCGGCCTTCGACAGCCCGATCCTGCATGAACGCCGCAACGAAAGCGACCGGGCCCGGCTGCCGGTTCTGCGCACCGGGCTGCGGGCGGGCGGGGACTGGCTGCGGCGTCAGGGCATGGAACCGGCGCTGGCGCGGCTCAAGCAGACGGGGCCTGTTTCGGCGCTGCTGAAGGCCAACAAGGTTGATATCCGCAGCGAGATTCCTCCGATGACCGCAGACACCCGCGCCGCGCTGACCGAGCGTTTTGCGCCCGAGATGGACCGGCTGCGGCAGATGCTGAACCGCGACCGGCTGCCATGGGATGCCGTGCGCCTCGCGTCCGCGTCATGAGCAAAGCCCGCCCGAGGCTGATCGTCTTTGGTTTCGACGCGGCCGAAGCGGCGCAGATCCGACGGATGCGCAGCTATCTCGACTGCGGCTTCGATGTCATGGGGTTCATGATGCGGCGCGCGAACATGAACCTTGATTTCAAACCGTTCTGGGACAATGTGCACCTGTTTCAGACCATCAACGGCGGTCTGCCATGGCGGGTCGCGGCGGTTGCGGGGTCCGTGCTGAAGGTGCTGCTGCATCGCCGCAAGCTGGTGGGCGCTGATGTCATCGTCGCGCGCAATCTCGACCTGCTGGCCGTCGCTGTCGCGGCACGGGCAATGGTGCGCCCGAAGCCGCGGGTGATTTACGAATGTCTCGATATCCACGGTTTGATGACCGATCCGGGGCTCAAGGGCCGCGTGACCCGCGCGCTGGAACGCGCCTTGCTGGCCCGCACCGACGCGCTGATCATCTCGTCTCCGGCGTTTCTGCGGGAATATTTCGCGCCGGTGCAGAAATGGGACGGCCCCGTTGCGTTGGTCGAGAACAAGCTGTGGATCGAAGATGGCGGGCCCGGTCGCCCTGCGCCGCCTAGCGCCGACACGCCGGATGAGTGGACCGAGGAAACACCGATACGGCTGGCTTGGGTCGGAACGCTGCGCTGTGCGCGAAGCCTTGATATCCTTGCGCAAGCCGCGGAACGCATGGGGCCGCGGCTACAGATTGCCCTGCATGGGGCGGTGCACCACCACGCCGTGCCCGGTTTCGACGCCATCCTTGACCGGCACCCGAACATGACGTGGCACGGCGCCTATGATTATCCCAACGATCTTGCGCCGATCTACGCTCAGAACAATCTCGTCTGGTCGCAGGATCTTTGGCAATGGGGCACGAATTCGACGTGGCTTCTGCCCAACCGGATCTACGAGGCAAGCTATTTCGGCTGCCCGTCGATTGCCGTGGCCGGTACCGAGACCGGCCATCGGGTCGAGAACGGCCTTGGCTGGACGGTGCCCGAGCCGAGCGCAGACGCGCTCTGCGCCCTGCTGAATCGGCTGACGCCCGCCGAGGTCGCCGCCCGGCGCCAAGCGCTGTTGTCGAGACCTGAATCCGAGTTTCGCCAGTCCGCGGCCGAGATCAGCAACGCCTTGCGCGCCGGGATGCCCACCGCCGCCTGACGATACGCAGCTTTATCGGGCCGGCCTGATCCGTCGTGTCATCGCCTCAGCCACTTGCCTCAGCAGCCGGCCTGCGGCTTGGGGGCGGCGCAGCAGCGCGGCGGCGGCGGCGGCAAGGCGACCGGCCCGCAGCGCCTGCAGCACGGCTTCGGTGGTGCCAAAGTCGAGAAAGCGCCGCATGTGCCGGCGCAGCAGCCGCCGTGCCTCGGGGGAAAGCCGCTGCGCATGCCGGTCCAGAAAAGCCGCATCTGCCCGTGCCAATGCCGTTGCATGATCCGGGTTCAGCCGGGAGGAGATCGTCCCCGATGCGCGTGTATAAAGGTAGCCCGCCTTTGGCAGGACCCACAGCGCACCCCCCGCCGCAAGCACAGCGGCAATCAGGTGGAAGTCTTCGCCGTTGCGCAGGGTTTCGTCGTATTGAACCCCATGTCGTTTCATAAATTCTAGCCGGATCAATGGCTTGAGATACCCAAGGCCGGGCTTGCCCTGTTCCGCCTGACACCCGGCAAGAAAGGTCTCAAGATCCCAGCAGACGGGCTCTGTCAGCTCCAGCGATGCAAGATGCGTCGGCCCGGCGGCATGGCCTTCGCCATCGACGGGCTGAAAATCATCATAGATCGCATCGGCGCCCCTCGCCTCGCCAAGCGCGATCATCGACGCAAGCCGCCCCGGCGCCATCGCATCGTCAGCGTCGAGCACCGCAACCCAGCGCCCCTGCGCCGCCGCGAGCCCGGCGTTGCGCGCCGCTGCCGGGCCGCCGTTGCGCGGCTGACGCAGCGCCCGAACCCGCCCGTCCTGCGCCGCCAGATTCTGGGCCAGCGCGAAGGTCCCATCAGGCGAAGCATCGTCGATCACGATCACCTCGACCGAGACATCATTCTGCGCCAAGGCGCTGCGCACGGCATGGGCAAGGCTCGCTTCTGCGCACCAGGCGGCGATGATGATTGTTGCGTCAACCATTTGGGCGATCTACCATCTGCTCATAGTTCGTTACTTGGTTAGGAATGCGCGCATGCGGATTACCCGCGTCTTCCCGTATTATTCAATCTTGGCGGGGTTTGTTCTTTGCGCAACCGTCATTGAGACTCCGGCCGCCCCGAGCGGGGCTTTTCTGACACGGCTCGACGATCTTCATGACGACGGGGCGTGGTACGTATCGACCTTCGCCATAAAGCGCGACAGTTTTCGCACGGCGTGGAAGCGAGGGTCTGTGACACGGCCACCAACTGGCGGAACCATGCTGTCGCTGGTGCCCGCCCCGGTGGAATCGTCCAAGGATTTCTTCGGAGCAGAGCTTCAGCGCAAGCAGCGCACCCATTTCGGCCGCTATGAGATCGTGATGACCGCCGCGCGCGGCTATGGGGTGATCTCGTCTTTCTTCACCTACACCGGGCCGTTCTTTGGCGACACGCATGAGGAAATCGACTTTGAATTCCTTGGGCGCGACACCACGAAGGTCTGGCTGAACCGCTTTGTCGATGGTCAGAAGCTGCCGGGCCAGTGGACCGACCTTGGCTTTGACGCGGCGGATGGTGCACATACTTATACGCTCGACTGGTTGCCCGACCGGCTGGTCTGGTCGGTCGACGGGCGCGAACTGCTGCGGGTCACCAGCGCCGAAACGGCGATTCCGCAGATCCCGCAGCGCATCTATCTGAACATCTGGGGCGGGGGCGCCGCTCAGGAGAGTTGGTCGGGCGAGGCTCCGGATCAGATCCGCGCCCATGCGGTCTATCATTGCCTGTCCTATCGCCCGGTCGGCGCGGACGCGCCGATGTGTTCCGACGAGTCGGAGCCGGTGCATGACTGAGCCGCGCGTCTCTGTGCTGATCGCGGCGTGGTCCGCCGAAACGACGCTGATGCGCGCCATCGACAGCGCGCTGGCCCAGACACTGCCGGTCGAGGTGATCGTGATCGACGATGCCTCGCCCGACCGCACCGCAACCCTTGCCGAGGCGCGGGCCGCCACCGATCCGCGCCTGCGGGTTCTGCGCCAGACGCGCAATCAAGGCCCGGCAGCGGCGCGCAACCGCGGGCTTGAAATCGCCCATGGCGAGTGGGTGACGGTGCTTGATTCCGATGATTTCTTCTGCGAGCCGGACCGGTTGGCGCGGCTGGTGGCGCTGGCCGAGGCCGAGGGCGCGCAATTCGTCGCAGACGATCTGTGGAAGCTTCAGGACGGGGCGCTTGACGGGCCGCGCTGCAGGATGATCTCTGACCAGCCGCTGGGCGCCGTATCGCTGGATGCGGCAGGTTTCGTGGCGGGCAACCTGTCGTCCTGGCATGGTGGGCGGCGCGAATACGGCTTTCTCAAACCCCTCATGCAACGGCGTTTCCTGCGCGAGCATGGGCTGAGCTATGCGCCCGATATCCGGCTTGGCGAAGATTACGTTCTCTACACACAGGCGCTGATCGCGGGGGCACGTTTCGTGCTGACCGATCCCATGGGCTACGCTGCCGTGGTGCGCTCTGGCTCGCTGTCGGGCTGGCATCCGAGCGAGGCGCATGAGCGGCTGATCGCGGCGGATCGGGCGCTTCTGGCGCTTCCGGGCGTCGATGCGCCCACCCGCAAGGCCCTGTCTGCCCACCTGATGGAGCAGCGCAAGAAATGGGCGTGGCGGCAGCTGATTGACGCCAAGAAGGCCGCCGATCCCGCCGCCGCGCTGCGCTGTTTTCTGGCGCCGCCGCCGGTTCTGGCCGATCTGCTCGGCAAGCTGGGCAAAGAGGTCGCCTCGCGCCTTGGGCGCAGGCTGGGTTTGCGGTGAGCGCCGTGTTCGACATTCTGGTGGTTGCCGATCCGCGATTTTCTGGTGGCAGCACCTCGGCGCTGGTGGCGGATGTGATGGCCATGGCAGAGCTTGGGGCCTCGGTCGGGCTGGTGTTTGTGCGCTCGGGCTATCTGGACGATGCGCGGGATGCCGAAAACCCCAAGGCGCTGGCGCTGGCCGATCTGGACGGCGTCACGCGGATATCTCCGGACACCGAGGCGCGCGCGGGGCTGGCCTTTCTGCATCACCCACTGGTGTTCTTTCGCGGCATCGAGGAACGGCTGACCCTGAGCGCCGAACGCTCGGTGATCGTGACCCATCACGCGCCGTTTCGCTCGGACGGCTCGCTGGAATGGGATCCGGTGGCGACGCGGCGCCGGGCCCGGCTGGCAACCGGCCTGTCGGCATGGTTTGCGCCGATCTCGGGCGTGGTGCGCGCGCAGCTGGCCAGTTTCGCGCCGCTGATCCGGCAAAGCAGCGACGATTGGCCGAACGTGTTCGATCCGGGCGATCTTGCGCCGACCCGGCCCGCGCTTCTGGGCCCGCCTTTGACCATCGGGCGCCATGGCCGCCCCGATCCGCTGAAATTCCCCGCCACGGGCCCCGAGATCGACGCCTCTCTGCCGGCAGAGAATGGAACTCGCGTGCGGGTCCTTGGCTGCCCGACCGAGGCGCTGATCGCCCGGGGCGCCCATACCGACCGCTGGGAGGTGCTGCCCTTTGGCGCAGAGCCGGTGGCGCAATTCCTCAATTCGCTCGACGTTTTTACCTATCACTACCACCCCAACTGGCTTGAAGCCTTTGGGCGCACGGTGGCCGAGGCGATGCTTTGCGAGCGTCCCTGCCTGCTGGACCCACGCCTGAAGGCAACCTTTGGCGACATGGCAAGCTATTGCCAGCCCCATGAGGTGGCAGACGCCTTGCGCCGCATGGCGGCCGCGCCGGACGCGTCGCTGGCCCGCGCCGCCGCCGCGCGTGATACCGCATTGCGCCGCTATGGCGCCGCCGGGATGGCGCAGCGGCTCGAGGCACTGCGGCGCGATCGCGGTGATGCTGGCAGGGCGGGCGCCTCGACCCCTGCCATACGGGCGGCCCGCAAGGCTGTGGGGCTCTATCGTCGCAGGGCACAGGGGGACAGTGGGTGAAATCGTCAACGGGCACCATTCAGAAGGGGCGGCGCGAGCGGATCCGAACCGGCTTTGCGCTGGCCATGATGCTGCGCCGCAACCGGCAACGCAGCGACGGCAGCCCGCCGCCGCTGTTCATCATCGGCTCGGGTCGGTCGGGAAACACGCTGGTGCGGCGCGTTCTGATGGCCACCGGCGCGATCCACATTCCTCCCGAGACCTTCGTGCTTGGCGACATCATCGAAAGCTGGTCGCGGCTGCACGGCCTGATGTGGCGCGAAAAGGTCTGGCTGTTCTGCGCCCATTTCGAAAAGCATCCGCAATTTGCCGATTTCGGGCTGGTGAACCTCAACGATTTCGCCGCCGAGGCGATTGGCCTGACCGATCGCTCGTTGCCGTCACTGATCGCAGCTTTCTACCGGTATCTTGCGCAGGCGGACCATTCCGAGGCGACACGCTGGGGCGACAAGACCCCCTACAACACCTTCCACCTGCCGGCGCTGCGCGCTGCCTTTCCCGATGCGCAATTCCTCTGGTTGGTGCGCGACGGCCGAGATGCGGCGTTGTCCTACGTCGAGGCGGGGCTTTATGACGATTTCCAGACCGCTGCGGCGCGCTGGGTCGATGCAAACAGCGCCTGCGAAAGCCTCGCGCAGACCGGGGCCGACGTGTTCCGCATGTCCTACGAGGCCCTCGTGGAAGACCCCGAAGCCAGCTTTCAGGACATCTGCGACTGGGCCGCCCTGCCGTTCGAGCCGGCGATGCTGACGGCGCCAAGCGCAAGGCTGGGCGATGTCGAGACCCATGCGCATCATGAAAATGTGCGCTCGCCGATCTCGGCGAAATCCGTCGGGCGCTGGAAGAGCCGGCTGAGCCGCGAAGACCTCGCACAGGTGCGCGGAGAGTTTGCATCCATGTTGGAGAAGATGGGCTATGAACCACATTAACGCGCCCAGAACCCCGCAGACGTGGCAGGGCGAGGCGCAATGACAAGTCTTGCCCAGCCGATTCATGGCGGAAGCCAGCATGGCAGGCTGCGTCTGCATATTTCGAACGAGCGCCGGGATCTGCTGCTGTTCGCGCTGTGGTGCCTTGTGACCTTCGTACAGTTTCCGGGCGATAGCCTGATCCTCTACCCGCTGGCGCTATACTACAGCTGGGCCATCCTGCGCGATCAGTCTCGCATAGTCACGTTGATGGCCAAATCATGGGTAGTGTTACTGTTCCCGATATGGTGCCTGATCTCGCCGATCTGGGCGGTCGAACCGGCGGCCGCGTTCAAGAAGGCGGTGTATCTCGGGCTGACGATCATGATCTGCTATCAGGTCGCGGCGACGATGCGGCCACGTGCGATCCTGTATTCCCTGTTCATCGCGGTTGGCGGCATCGGCTTGATCAACGTGGTCTATGCCTATGGCACCGGCGATATCACCACCGGGATTTTCGCGCAGAAGAACACCATGGGCAAGAACATGGTGGTGCTTTGGGTGATCTGCGTCAGCGTTTTCATCGACAGCGGCTCATCACGGGGCATGCGCCTCGCCGGGTTGGCAATGTCCGGCGTTGCGGTGCTGATGGCCTTTCACAGCGAGTCCGCCACCGCCGTGCTGCTGATCTTTGGCACCGGCGCGCTGATCGCCCTTTCGGTGATGTTCCTGATCGGCGGCCTCATGCGTCTGAGCCGCGTCGCCGCGCTGTGCTTCGGGCTGGCGTTCACCAGCATCGTCGGTGCCGTGCTTGTGTCGAACATGCAGTCGAACCCGGCGGAGCTTGTGCTTCAGCATTTCGGCAAATCCTCGACCCTGACTGGCAGAACCGTGCTGTGGGACTATGCCGAAATGCAGATCGCCGAACGGCCTCTGCTGGGGGTCGGCGAAGACGGGTTCTGGCAATACGCCCAATCGCCGCTGGTGCGAAAGATCTTTTTCGAGTTCTACAAGAAGCCGGGGGATTCGTTTAACTTTCACAATTCGTTCTACGAAATCACCGTACATCAAGGGCTTATCGGCGTGGGTATCGCCAGCATCGCGCTGATCTGGGCGCTGCTGCAGGTGGTGCGAGGGGCGCTGGTGTTTGGCGCGACACCGCAGATCTTTTTCCTTGCGATGGCCGCGGCGGTTTTGGCGCGCAGCATGACAGAGGCCGATTTCCTCAAGCCCTTCGTCCTGTTTCACATGGTGCTATGGATCGGCGCGCTGTCGTCGTTGCGCCTGCGGATGCAATACGGGGACACGTGGCGGTTCAAGGAATCCTAGCGCCCGAAGACGGCGAGGGCGTCACGCAGGCGCTGGCGCAGCAAGACTGCAGCCACGGCCCAGACGGCAAGCAGCAGCAGCGCCGCCCAGACCAGTGTCGCCCATCCCGAGGTCACCGCGGTCAGCCCGCGCCCTGCAAGCCATAGCAGAAGGCCAATCGCAACCGGCGTGGCCAGCGCGGCATAGGCCGCCTTCAGATCAAGCGTGACGGCGCGCCCGACGTGCTGCCACTGGCGCGGAATGAACAGCAGCGCCGCCACCGAGAGCGCCGCCGCCACCGCCGTGACCCCGAAGGGCAGGGCGATCGCGACAAGGATCAGGCGCAGCAGCGTTCGTTCCACCCCCATCCGCAGCTGCAACCCGGTCTGGTTCATCGACTGGAACAGCACCCCGGCATGGGAGATCGACGCCTCGATGGCAATTCCCGGCGCAGCCAGAGCAAAGATCATCGCCGCCGGGATCCATGTGTCGGACAGCAGCAACGCAAAGGCGGTCTCGCCAATCGCGGCCAGCAGCGCCATCGGCGGTATGATGACAAAGCCAAGCAGCAACACGCCTCGCACGTAGATATCGGCCACCCGCGCGCTGTCGCGCTGCGCGGCGCTCATGTGTACAAAGGCGATGCGCGCGAAGGGGGCGGCAAGCCCCTGCAAGGGCAGGTTCTGAATGCGTTGGCTCATCGAATACTGACCGAGCGGCGCGCTGCCATGCGCATAGCCGATCATCATCATCGGGATCTGCCGCTGTGCCGTCATTAGAAGCGAGACACCAAGCACGTTGCGGGCAAAGCCGATGTGATCGCCAAGGGGCAGGCGCTTGCGCGGCGACAGCGGGCGAAACCCACTTAGCAACACCGCCCCAAGGCATTGGACCAGTGCAAGCGTGATCTGCTGGGCGATCAGTGACCAGGCCCCGGCACCAAGCATCGCAAGGCTGACCACGATCACGAACCCGGCGATGGCCGCGACGATGCGCAGCGTTGCCAGAACGGGAAATCGCTTTGACCGCTCCATCACCGCGGTCGGCACTGCCGACAGCGATTGCAGGAAGGGCACCATCGCCAGCGCCATGATCAGCGGCCCGACAGAGGGCCGGTCGAACAGACCCGCCCAGAGCGGCGCGATCAGCATCAGCGCCGCCCCCAGCCCAAAGCCGATGAGGCAGAGAAACCAGAAGACGCTGCTCCATTCTGCGGCATCGAAGCTGTTCTTGCGGATCAGCGACCGGCCAAGCCCCGCGTCGCTCAGCAGCTGGGCAAAGACGGTCACCGTCATCGCCAGCGCAACGTCTCCGAAGGCTGCAACGTCAAGATAGCGCGCCACGATTGGCAGGACGAGCAGCTGCGACAGCGTGATGAACACCTGCGATCCTGACAGCGAGCCAAGATTGACCAGAAAATGCCTTGCCACAAGAAAACCCCCGGAGAGAATATCGCTCAAACAATGCGATGGCACGCCACGATCAACTTCACTAGCCTGAAGAGTCGGGTCAAGAGTGCGTAATCTGGCAGGAAATCGTTAAGGTTGACTTTCTACCGGATCAGGGCGCCAATGATGCCATGTACCTTGTGTTCACTCTCATCTGTACGGAGAGACATATTGCGCCTCAACCTTCGTTGTTCGTGTCCAAGATGGCGAATTTTGCCGATATTTTGTGCGTTCCGCGCTGAAAATGGCCCTCTATGCGCATTCTGATTCTCGCCCCGCAACCGTTTTTCGTGCCGCGCGGCACACCGATCGCGGTGCGCGCCCTGATGCAGGTTCTTGCCGGGCAGGGGCACGAGATCGACGCGATCTGCTTTGCCGAGGGCGAAGATCCCGGCATTCCCGGTGTGGGCCTTTACCGGTTGCCAGCCTTGCCCGGACTGCGCAGCGTGCCGCCCGGTTTCTCGCTGAAGAAAGCCGTCTGCGATGTGATCATGCTGCCGATGGCAGCGTGGCGGCTGTGGCGGGGCAGGTATGATCTGGTCATCGCGGTCGAAGAGGCCGCCTTTCTTGCGCTCGCCCTGAAACCGGTCTTCGGGGTCCCATATATCTACGACGTCGACAGCTCGATCCCCGAACAACTGAACGACAAGTTCGCCTTGCCTAGCTGGCTGCACAGGCTGCTCTCGCGCGCCGAAGCGCGGGCGGCGCGGGGCGCGGTCGGGGCAATCACCTGCTGCCGCGCGCTCGAAGAGCTCGTAAAGGGCTATGTGCCGGGCCTTCCGGTGCAGACGCTCGAAGACGTGACGCTGATCGCCGAGGCGGGCGCGCCGCCCGAGGATTGCCGCTTTGACGAGCCCGTCATCATGTATATCGGCAACCTCGAAAGCTATCAGGGCGTCGATTTGTTGATCCGCGGGTTTGCCCGGTCCGAAGGGCCGGGGCGTCTGGTCATCATCGGCGGGGTGCAGGCCCATATCGACGCTTTGCGCAAGCTGGCGGATGAGGTTGGCGCCGGAGACAGGGTCAGCTTTCTCGGGCCGCGCCCGGTCGAGCGGATCGGCGATTATCTGTCGCGGGCCGACATCGTGGTGTCCCCCCGCACGCAGGGGCGCAACACGCCGATGAAGGTGTATTCCTATCTCGACAGCGGACGGCCGTTGCTGGCGACACGCCTGCCGACCCATACGCAAGTGCTTGACGATGAGATCGCGCTGCTGGTCGACCCGACGCCCGAAGACATGGCACGGGGCATCGCGACCCTGCTGGGCGACGCAGACCATCGCGCCCGGCTGGTCGAGCAGGCCCGCCGCCGCGTGGCGTCCGAATTCAGCCCCGACGCTTACGCCAGCAAACTGACGTCGTTTCTGAATGAAACCATCGCCCCGCGTCTTGCAGAGGAAAGGCAATGACGGAGTCGATGCGCCGGAATTGGGAAACTGCTTGGCCTTTGACCGTTTCGCAAAAATCCGAGCGACCCGATGAATTGGAAAAGCTTCGCAATATCAAATCTCTGCCTGCAGATGTCCATCTATGGTTGTGCCGTCTTTTGGATATGCAGCTTGAACAGTTTCCGCAGGGGAACTTTACTCGATTCAAGAGATTTCAATCAGTCTAATTCACATCTGGATGCGCCGCGTCGAGATGGTTGGGGAACAACACGACACCACACAGGGCGCGATCGGCGCGGGTATGGCGATGGTCTTTGTCAGACACTGACATTTACATGGCGTCGATTTCCGCACTGTATACGTCTGGTCTGCAATAGCGCTTGGGCTGGGTTGCGAGCGATCCGCGCGACGGCCTTGCCATGCGCCACATCGATGTTCCGGGAGCGAGCTTGATGCTTCGAACTGAACGGCATGTTACGATTCTGAGGGCCGAACACGAGGTCCTGATCTTTACCGGCTTCGTTCTACTGGCCGCGGTGTTTGGCCGGCTTGGACACCTTCAGGCCGCACCGGGGTATGACGAGCTTTATCATATTCTTGCGGCGCAGAGCTGGCTCGAGGATGGCAGTCTGCGGCTGTATCAGGGAAGCTATGAGCGCACGCCGCTTTATACTGCGCTGATCGGTTGGATGTTCTCGTTGGCTGGCGAGCCGAGTCTCGTCATGGCGCGTCTGCCCAGCGTGGTGTTCGGCGCGCTGACCGCTGCGGGCGCGGCGCTCTGGTCGCGGCGGGTCGGCGGTCCGGCGGTCGGCTGGATCGTCGCCCTGTTCTTGCTGTTCTGGCCCAGCGGCATCCAGCTGTCGCAGACCATTCGCTTTTACACCCTGCACGGCATGCTGTTCTTTATCGGGGCGATCGCCGTTTATCAGCTGTTCGAACCCGGCCAGAAGACCCCGGCGCGGCTGGGGCTGATCGGGCTGGCACTGGCGGCGCTGTGGTTTGCCAATCAGTTTCAGGACAGCACGCTGGTCGGCGTTCTGGCGCTGGCGATCTGGATAGCAGGGTTCGTCGCATTGCCGAGGATCCTGCAGCACAAGCAGCGGGTCGCCATTCTTGTCGTTCTGACAGGGCTGCTGCTGGCGGCGGTCACGGTGGCATTTTCAAGCGGGATGCTGGCGTCGATCTGGGAAAAATACACCATTTCGCCCTGGGGCAGGGATATCACGGCCTATCATCGGGTCTTCAGCCGGTTCTACCCGGCGATCTGGTCGTTGACGCCGTTTCTGGCCATTCTGGCCTTGCGATCCTTTCCACGCCCTGCGGGCTTTTGCGTGACGCTGGTGGTGGTCGGGCTGATCGTGCATTCCTTCGCCGGGGTGCAGAACCAGCGCTATGTCTATTACATCAGCCCCTTCATGTTCACGCTCTGGGCGATGGGCCTTCTGGTGCTTGTCCCGGCGCTGGCGGACATGCTGCGGCGGGCGCTGTCGGGCCTGCCCCGGCCGTTCTCGGATGGGCGGGCGATGCGGGGCATTCTAGTGTTGGCCGCGGGCTTTGCCGTGCTGACGCAGGATGCGCTGCCCCTGTCGGTGAAGCTGATGATGGGGCGGGTGGCGGTGCCGCTCACACGGGTCGCGGACTGGAGCGACGCCCGACCGGCGGTCGAGGCGCTGGTCGAGGACGGCGCGCTGATCGTCGTCAACAACGAGCTGTCGGCGCTGTATTACCTTGGCGGTTTCGACGTGGTGTTCAGCAACAACTGGCTTCCCGAGATGAACGAGACCGAGTTTGCCAGAGACCCCCGCACCGGGCGGCCCCTGATCAGCGATCCGGAGTCGCTTCGGGCCTTGGTGCGCGCCTATCCCGACGGGGCGTTCGTAGTGTCTGGCGAATGGTGGAAACAGTGGACGAAGAACAACAGCATCGGCGCCCTGCTTCAGGCCTTCGATGTGCCCGGCGTATCGCTGACCACGCAAAGCGCCGGGCCGGTCTGGATCCTGCACTGGCGCAACACCGGCCCCGGCGCGCAGGATGACGCAAGCCGTGCCTTGCGGGCGATTGTCGATCCGGGGAAGTGGACGCGCTGACGTCATGGCGCGCGCCGTATGGTTAATGCCGGGGATTGCGCCGCCAACTTCGCCAGCATCTGTCAGAATCCGTACAAAATAGCTAAAATTTTGATAAAACAGGTCGAGATTCGCTCCGACCCATGTATTATACGTGGGATTTTCGTGATCCTGCTCCCGGTGTTCGGGCGTTTATTTTCAGGGGTCGCGCGTCGCGCTGCTTAGCTGTGCGGCGAGAGTGTTGGTTATCAGGTATTCGGGTAAGGGGTGCAAAAGTCATTATGTCTGAACTCAGGACGTTTTCCGAGACATTCGATACATATGATACGTCGCGATGGTACAGTTCCGACTTTGCTCTCGAGGCAAGCTGGAACCAGACCGCGTGGTCCGAAACCTATGTCACGACGCCAGTCGTCGGCGAGGTGGCGCTGACCTTTGACGGGACCGATCTGTCGGGCAAGCCTTTCACCGGCGCTGAAATCCAGTCCATCGACAGCTTCAGCTACGGCACCTACGAGGTGCAGATGCAGGCGTCGGACGTGTCCGGCGTGGTGTCGGCGTTCTTCTTGTTCAACAGCGAGTATTTCGGCGCTGACGAGCATAACGAGATCGACATCGAATTTCTCGGCAACGACACCACCGTGATGAACATCAACTACTATCACGGGGGCAGCAATCTGGGTGCCTCTGGCAGCGTGCAGGTGGCGCTGGGGTTCGAAGCGGCAAGCGCAATGCACACCTACAGCATCGAATGGATGCCCGACGGCATCCGCTGGTACGCCGATGGCACTCTGCTCTACGAGATCGACAGCGCCACCGCTCCGATCGCGGTGCCCGACGAAGACATGCGGATCTATTCCAGCCTCTGGACCGGGGCCGAGCAGCTTGAAGACTGGCATGGCCCCATCGACGAAGATGCGACGGCGCAGGTCAACCTGTCTTCGGTGAGCTATGTTCCGTATGCCGTCGAAAGCGCCGGGGCCGAGGTGTCTTTCGCCGGCCAGACTGAAGCGCTTGTCGTCGACATGGCGGCGGGCACGTGGATGCGGGCGCTGCGGCTTCTGCCGATCGGGGATTCGCTGACCGAAGGCATGGTCAACGCCAACCTTCCGGTGCCCGAAGACCGCACGGTGCTGGATGGCTACCGGCTTGATCTGTTCGAACGGGTGATCGCGGGCGGCGGCTGGGTCGATTACGTCGGCGGGCTTCAGAACGGTCCCGACAGCTTGCTGGACCCGGATCACCACGGTGTCGCCGGCAAGTATCTTTCGGCGATCGTCGACGATTCCTCCGGGACGTCGGATTTCAGCTACGCGCTCGAGGAATACAACCCGGACATCGCGGTGTTCCTTGCGGGCACCAACGATTACCACAACAACGGCGAAGCCTACCTGCTGTCGGATTACCTGCCGCAGATCGTGGACGACACGCTTGCGGCGATTGAACAATTCTATGCCTTTGCCGGCAACGAGAACCGGTATTTCGTGGTCTCGACCCTGCCGCCCAAGGCGCGCGGCGGCGTCGACCCGGATTGGTACGAATTCATCAATGATGGCTATTCCATGGTGGATGGCGTCGCGGTCGTCGGGGATGCGGGCAATGGCACCTTTGTCGCGGGCATCCGGGACACGGTTGCCTCGCTTCAGAGCACCTATCCGACGCTGGTCCTGTTCGACAATCCGATCACCGATATCGGCGACCTGACCTACGATCTGATCCATTTCTCGGAATACGCCTACATGACCTATGCCGAGGCGCTGTACGACACGCTTCAGGCGGAAATCGGGCTGGACGGCAGCGGCTTCCCCGAACTGGTCAACGCCTTGCCGGTATCGAGCGATGTCACCGGCGGCGAGGCGGGCGACCGGCTTGGCGGCAATGCAGCGGCCAACACCCTGCGGGGCGGCGGTGGCAACGATTATCTGGAAGGGCGCGCCGGGGCGGACACGCTTGAAGGTGGCTCGGGCAAGGATGTCTATGCCTTCGGGCTCGATGCCCTGGACGGGTCGACCGACACCATCCTCGACTATTCCGCCGCCGATGGCGATGTGCTGGACCTTGGCGCGATCATCGACGCCTACGGCTGGAGCGATGCCGAGATCGCCGCGAATGTCGCGATCACCGATGGGGCTGCCGGGGCCGAGGTGTCGATCACCACGCCCTCCGGAACCTTCGTGCTTGCGCTTGTGCAAGGCGTCGCGGCGGCCGATGTCTCGCTTTCGACGACGCAATTCACCCAGGTCTTCACCCGTGAAGAAGAACTGCTGGGCACTGACGGCGACAATCTGCTGTATGACGTCGACGAAGGCCGGGCGATTTATGGCTTTGCCGGGCGCGACGTATTGTATGGCCGCGGCGGCGACGACAGCATCTACGGCGGCACCGGGCTCGACAAGCTGTATGGCGGCAGCGGGGCCGATACCTTTTACTATCGTGCCGAGGATCTCGATTCCTCACGCGATTCCATCTTCGATTTCTCGATTGCCGAGGGTGACAAGCTCGACCTGTCGGATTTTGGGGTGGCCTATGGCTGGACAGCCTCCGAGCTGCTGGCCCAGTTGCAGCTGCAGGAGAATTCCGGGACCGATCTGCGCGTATCGCTCAACACGCCAGACGGGCTGCAGAAATTCCTGTATATCTACGGGGTCACCAAGGACGAGATGCTCAATTCGGGGGCGCTTATCCTCGAGGCCGGGCCTGCGCCCGACAGCGGCGATGACGATGGCAACATGGCGCTGAGCGTGCCGGACGATGTGATCGACGCCTCCGAAGCCTCGGCGGTTGTCGTCACCCTGACAGGGCTGGATGACGACGCTACGGCGGTTGTGACGCTGGTGGTTGGCGGCAGCGAGCTGACCCAGACGGCGTTGGCGGATGGCGATTATGTGTTCGACCTGACGGGGCTGCCCGACGGGCCGGTCACCACCTCGGTCACCGCGACAGACGGCGGCGGCAACGCCAGCACCGTCAGCGGCCCGACCATGACGCTGGATGCTGCCCCCGACACCTCGGCAGACGAAGAGGGCAATCTGGCAGTCGCTGCGCCCGACACCGAGATCAGCGAAAGCGAATTCGATGCTGTGGTCTTCAACGTCACCGGGCTGGATGCCGATGCGACGGCGGTGGTCACGGTCAGCGATGGCGCCGGCGGGTCCGTCGACAACGCCGCCGCGCCGCTTGGCGCCAATGGCAGCGTGGTGCTCGACCTGTCGACGCTTGCCGATGGCCCGCTGACGGTCACGGTCACCGCGACCGATGCCAGCGGCAATGTCGCCAGCGTCGCCGGCCCGGCGATGACGCTGGACAAGACGCTGGACGCCACCGCCGATGCCGATGGCAACCTTGCCGTCACCGCACCCGACACCAGCATCACGCTGGGCGAAGAGGGCGCGGTGGTGTTCTCGGTCTTCGGGATCGACGATGACGCCACCGCCATCGTGACGGTCAGCGACAGCCTTGGCGGATCGATCAGCAACAGCGCCGCACCGCTCACCGGCGACGGTGACGTGGTGTTCGACCTGTCGAGCCTGTCCGACGGCGCACTCACCGTATCGGTCACCGCGACGGATGAGGCGGGTAACAGCGCCAGCGTCTCTGGCCCGACGGTCACACTGTCGACCGCTGAAGCGCCGAGCGTCCCAGAGCCGACGATCATCGGCACCAGCGGCGATGACAACCTGAACGGCGGCGGCAGCGACGATGTCATCGCCGGTCTTGCGGGCAATGACAACATCAAGGGCCGGGGCGGCAATGACTGGCTACTCGGCGATGCCGGCAATGACACGATGAAGGCGGGGGCCGGTGACGACACCCTTGTCGGCGGGCTTGGCGCCGATGCGCTGACCGGCGAGGCAGGCGCCGACCTGTTCCTGATCACCGCCGCCGACCTTGACGGATCGATCGACGACATCAAGGATTTCACCGGCGCCGAAGGCGACGTGATCGAACTGCGCGACATCATTCCCGACGGGCTGAGCGATGCCGAGCTTTCCGGCTATATCCAGGTCTGGAAGGCCGGCACCGTGGGCGAGTTGCAGGTCGACTCCAGCGGCACCGGCTCCTCTTGGGTCACGCTGGCCTATATTCGCAATGGCGGCGATTTCACCTTCGACGCGATGTATGCCGCCGGAGAGATCGTGCTCACCTCGTCCGGCCCCCCGCCGGACAGCGGCGATGATGACGGCAACATGGGTCTGAGCGCCCCCGACACCAACATCGACGCCAGCGAGAATTCGGCGGTGGTGGTCACACTCTCGGGGCTCGACAGCGACGCCACGGCGATTGTCACCCTCAGCGCTGGGGGCACCGATCTGACACAAACCGCGCTGGCGAATGGCGATCTGGTGTTCGACCTGACCGGCCTGCCGGACGGGCCGGTCACCAGCTCGGTCACCGCGACCGACGGCAATGGCAACGCCAGCACCGTCAGCGGCCCGACCCTGACGCTGGACACCGCGCCCGACACCTCGGCGGATGAAGACGGCGATCTTGCCGTCAGTGCCCCCGATACCGCGATCACCTATGGTGAGGATGCGTCGGTGGAGTTCGTGGTCTCGGGGCTGGACAGCGATGCGACGGCGGTGGTGACCGTCAGCGACGAGGCGGGCGGATCGGTCGACAACGCCGCCGCACCGCTGGGCGCAAACGGCAGCCTGTCGCTGGATCTGTCGAGCCTCGGCGATGGCACGCTCACGGTTCAGGTGACGGCCACCGACAGCAGCGGCAATGTCGCAAGCGTCTCCGGCCCGACTATTGCGATGGACACCACCGAACCGTCGGTGCCACCCGGCGCGCTGGTCGGCACCGATGCCGATGACGATCTGCGAGACGGCAATGACGGCACGTTGATCATGTCGCTTGGCGGCAATGACCGGATCATCGCCAACGGTGGCGACGACACGCTGCTTGGCGGCGACGGCGATGATTTCCTGCGCGGCGACAATGGCGACGATGTGCTTGATGGCGGCGCGGGAAGTGACACGCTGCGCGGACAATCGGGGGCGGATGTGTTCGTGTTCTCGATGGATGCACTCGATGGCAGTACCGATCGCATCGACAACTACAGCGGCGGCACGGGCGAAGGCGATACCATCGACCTGAGCGCCATCGTCTCGGCCTATGGCTGGAGCGAGGCAGAGGCGAGCAGCCATGTGGTGCTGACGCAATACGGATCGGGGGTCTATCTTGATCTGGTCTCGACGGAGGTGACCCAGACCCTTGCAGACATCCGCAGCATCACGCTTTCCGACATCTCGATGGATGATTTCGTGCTGGTGTAAGGCGCAACAGGCTTGGCCCCCGCAGGGGGGCTAAGCCGGCAAATTCGCCATGGCCGCCGCCGCGGCGAGTTTCTCTGATACACCGGGCGTATTCAGCAGGCCGGTTTCGGCCCAGAGCGTGCGCCGCACCGTCACATCGCTGAGCGAGGTGGCCATTTCCTGATCTGCGGCGCGGCGCAACCGTTGCGCCAGAGTCCCTGCATCGCTGCTGTGCGGATCAGGATCGGCGCTGTCATCCACCGGTAGCGGCGTTTCGAAGCTGGTCGAGGGCAGGGCGCCTGTGCCAAGTTGCAGCAGCGCCGCGTCCACCGCCCGTTCGGCGATCAGCCGCGCGGTGGTGTATTTCACCCCCGCCACGCTGATCAGCCCGCCCAGCCCTTGGCCCGAATGATCCAGCAGGCTGCCACGGGTGTGACGTTTGCCCCCGCCTCGGCTGTCATCGATATTCGCCGGGATCACCCCTCGATGGACCCAAAGCACATCCTTGCGGCCAAGCCCAAGCTGCGGACAGGCGAGCGCCAGTTCGCTCAGAAAATCATCGACGTCGCTGTCGGCTGAATGGTCGAGGCTGCTCTCATGCGTGCCGATGATGGTGCGGCCCTGCCACGGCGTGAGGAAATACATCCGCCCGCCACGATCCACCACCGCGTCGGATCGCGACCGGCTGACCACCGCGAAACCGCGCCTTCCGACCTCTCGGTCGACCACCAGATTCGTCGCCCTGAGAAAGCCCGAAAACACCGCCGGATCGCGCAGATGCGGTCTGGCAAGCGCGGCGGCAGCTTGCCCGGCGCAGGACAGCGTGACGCGGGCGCGCAGCTGACCTTCGGCCCCGGTCAAGCGATCGCGTAGCCGCGCGCCCGTCACCCGGCCATTTGCAGAAATCAACGCGCTGGCGTCCATGTAGTTTGCCGCCAGCGCCCCGGCCTCGATGGCCGCGCGCAAGCAGGCCATATGCAGCCGGTTCACGTCACGCAGTTGCCCGTCCCGCCAGACACCGCCGCCGCTGAGCCCTTCGGGAGCAAAGCCGCCAAGACGCTGCCGCGCGGCTTTTGCGCCGACAGCCCGCGCACCGTTGTAATGAGGGCCGCGCAATCCGCGAGATGCCAGTGTGTAGATCGCCGCTGCAGCGCCAAAGGCTTCTGGCCCGCGAATACCGTGCCCGAACAAGGGGATGGTGAACTCCAGCGGCGTGCAAATCGGTGCCGCTGCCCGCTGCCAGAAGGCGCGTTCGCGCGCCGAGGCCCGCAGCCGCGCAAAGTCGAGATGCTGCACGTAGCGAATGCCGCCATGCATTAGTTTCAGCGAATTATGCGAGGTCGCCCCGCCGAAATCGTCGCGCTCGACAAGGGCGGTGCGCAGGCCGCGCAGCGCCGCATCCCGGGCTGCCATCAGGCCGTAAATGCCCCCCCCGATCACCAGAACATCGAAGGGCTCGTCGCCAAAGGCGTCAAGCGTAGCGCGCCTCACGAAACGGTCCCCGCCGGGCTGGGCTGCGCTTTGCGGCGCCGCAATCCGATCTGTTCCGCAAGCACTGCCCTGAAGCCTCGGCGCGCTCCGATGCGCCGGGGCTGTCTGCGCAGGGTGAAAAGATGCTCGCGCAGGGCATGCGCCGGGCGCGCCTCGTCAAGCGGAGCGTCGATCAGGCAGCCAAAGGCTCCGAGCCCCGCCTCCGCGCCGGGCAAGGGCAGCGGATCCGAGCCGGGTAGGATCGGCACCCCGTCCCGGAGCGCCTTGGCAAAAATCGCCGGTCTGGGCCAGATCCACGGACG
This sequence comes from Salipiger sp. 1_MG-2023, assembly GCF_030547555.1. Lineage (NCBI taxonomy): Bacteria > Pseudomonadati > Pseudomonadota > Alphaproteobacteria > Rhodobacterales > Roseobacteraceae > Salipiger > Salipiger sp. 1_MG-2023. Next base: position 46,532 of record NZ_JAUOQN010000036.1, read on the forward strand.
CCCGGCGTTGTCGCCCAGCATCAGGCCCGGTGCATCGGCCCCGATCAGCTCGGCGACCAGCGCCCCGCGCTTGCCAAGCCATTTCCCAACGCCCCATGGCAGAACCGCAGGGATCTGTCTGTCTTGCAGATCGGCAAGAACGGTGCGAATCGGCAGGCCGTCGTCAACGTGCCCGGCGCTGGCCAAGGCAAGCACCTCGACCCCTTCGCGGGTCTGGATCTGCCGACCCGCGATCAGCACCAACCCCGCGCCACCTGCCACGCAACGGGCCCGTAGCGCGGCAGGATCGTCTTCGATCCGGTCAATGGTCCAGCCGATAGGCGCGAGGCGGCCCGTGGCCAGCGCATCGAAAGCGCTGTCGCGCGCCGTTTCGGTCAGCATCATCACCAATGGGGCGGACCCATGCCCTGCACGTTGCGCTGCTGTGAGCAGGTTGTCGCGCCCTGCCGTCAAGGCGCGGCCAGGGTCTGCAGATTGATAGAGGTGAACATGCGTATCTACTGCGATCTGTCGGGAATCGTCGGGCCGCACGGCGCCCGGATGGGCAATGACAGTGTCCAAAATCCGCCTCCTGCAATATGATCGATCAATAGAGCCAGGCTTGCACAGGTCCGGTTCTGGAAAAAGCGCAAACAGGCTGGCCCGTCCGCTGAAGCACGCGCAGTTTCGCATCGCGACGGCAGGGGCCGTCGTCAGCCCGCAGTCATAGTCTATTACCGCCAGTCTGATCGGCATCAGTCGATGCGTCGTCGATGGCAGGGCCGCGGCCGGGCGCTGAGGGGCTTCAGTCGTCCGTGTCGCGAGGATGGCAGGGCAGGATTGTGTTGCACAGCAGCAGCGCAAGCGCGATCAGCACGGGCGCTGTCAGGAAAAAGGCGCTTGTCGCCACCCACCAACCTGCTCCAAGCTGAAGCAAAGACACACTTAATACGAGTGCCATGATCGGCGAGCTGATAAATAAATGTCTCATTCTTTCGTCCCCGTCACACTCAACACCGCGGGCAGCTGTGGAAAATCCACCTTGAGACTCGTATCCGCAATGTGTCCTTCCTATGGACGCGCTGCGTTCAAAACAAGATGAGTGGCCGGTCCGTGGTGCCAAACCGCGTTGAAACGTCGCGTCCGAATCACATTTTCCGCGCTCACCGCTGAATAATCCGACAGGAACATCCGGCGGCTCAAACAAGGATTGCGATGTGCCACCTTGGGAGGTAGCGCATCTTGCGTTGTCGGATGAGCGCCGAACCATGATTTCCCTCACAACATAAACGACCGACTCTGGATCGCACCCAAGAGCCCCACCGTGGATTTGGAACTTATACACAATTGTAGTTAACCCGTCGTTAACGCCGTCGTGAGGGGCGAAAACCCGCCGAAGAACGCGGTTTCCCGTCCTCGCAGAGGGCTTGAACGCAATCATCTGGTTTGTGTTTTGCGATCTCGACATGTCCGGTTTATCGCGCCGGCGTCACTCAGTGATCGAGCATTCCGGCACAGCGCTCGAGCCCGATTTTCCGACCCCGGAGGCAGGACGAATCGTCCGTGCAAGAAACTGTCGACCCACGCTCGGCGGTGTGCGGGCGACTTCGTCGGAAACGACATGTCTGTGCTGGAAATCTGAGCGGATCGATTTCTGGTTCGCGTTTCCCTGATGGTCGGTGATCCCATGCGCCGGGGCCAACAGATTTCGAAGTCGATATGTATTGGACCCGGCGCAGTTTGCACGGTCATGCCGATGAGACTGCAGTGCCGCAAACGCCCGGCGCTGATGGGTTTTCCGAAAAATTCAATCCGTATAGAGTTCTAGGCACTGCGTCATGCCACGTGGGGCCGCAGTGCGTGGCTCAACCCAGCCCACACGGCATGGGAGATTGGCCGCATTTATGGCTCTCCTGTAAGGGGCTGCGCCCGGCGCGGACCGCGCAGATCGGGGCAGGTCGGGGTTGAGTTTCCAAAATTTATAGCATAGATTTTTGCTATTATTTGTTGTGTCTTCTAAGTGTTGGCGACGCGCTTTTGTTGATTTGTGCGCGCCGTTTGTTGTGAGTGGGTAGTGTGTAATGTCGGAGCAAAGATTTGAAAGCCCTATATCTGAAAGGACGATTGCGGACTGTGGCGCGGAACCTGCGGTCGATGTCCTGCCATTTTTCTCAATTGCGCCTCGGGCGGTAGTTCGCTCGAATGTCCATCGCCGGGGTTGGCCCGGCACCATGCGTCGGGCCGTCGGGGGAACGCCGAAACGCATTTTCGACATCGGTTTTGCGGCACTTGCGATTTTGTCGCTGCTGGTGCCGATGCTTCTGATCGCATTTCTGATCAAGGTTGGCTCGAAAGGGCCGGTGTTCTTTGTTCACCAGCGCATCGGTCTGAATGGCAGATCGTTTCCCTGCCTGAAATTCCGCACCATGGTCGTCGATGCCGACCTTCGGCTCGCCGAGTTGCTGGCAACCGACGCCAACGCGGCGAAGGAATACCACGAGACCCGGAAATTGCGGAAGGATCCGCGCATCATCCCGATCGTGGGAAGCATCCTTCGGAAACTCAGCCTCGATGAGCTTCCGCAGTTCTTCAACGTGTTGATGGGGCATATGAGCGTCGTCGGGCCGCGCCCGGTCACATCCGAGGAGATTTCCAGACATTATGGCTGGTCTCATCCTTATATCGATGCGCGCCCCGGCATCACCGGCCTTTGGCAGATCTCTGGCCGCAATGATCTTGGCTATGACGAGCGGATGGGGCTGGACGCGCATTACGTCAAGAACCTGAGCTTTGGTATGGATCTTGCGATCATCATCAGGACCGCCGCCGTGGTGTGTCTGCACCGGAACGGGCACTAGCCCCAAAGCCCGCAGTATCGCCCTGCGGGCTACGTGAAACCTTGGGCCATGACGTCGCAAATTGCGCGCCGTCATGGTCGTCGGAGCATCATGGTGTCGGCAATACGCGCCGGATCATGGTCGAACGCAGAAAAGGTGCGCCGAATGAGCAGGTCCAATCTGGTTTTCGCGATCAAGTTGATCCTTGGCATCGGTCTGGTTTATCTCCTGCTGTCGCAGAAGGATGTCTGGCAAGGCGCGACCACGCTGCTGTCAGGACTGTCGCTGCCCGGCGTCGTGGTGGTGATGTTGATCCCGATCCCGCTGGTCTGGGCCAGCTGTCTCAAGTGGCGCCTGCTTCTGCGCTACCGAGACTGTATCGTCGGGCTACCCAGCCTGATGCGCTATTATACCATTGGCTATTTCTTCAACAATTTCCTGCCAAGCAGTGTTGGCGGCGATCTGGCGCGGTCTTACCTCGTGGGGCGGCGGATCGGATCGCAGGCAGAATCTTTTGCCGCGGTTTTTCTCGAAAGACTGACCGGCTTGCTGACCCTCGTGGCGCTGGCGGTCATCGGATTTGCGGCCACCCCGTCCTTGCATGACGATTTGCTCGTGGCCGGGTCTATCGCGATAATGGCCGGTGGCTGCCTGTTCCTGCTGGCGATGATCTGGTTGCCCGACAGGTTGACCGGCCCGCTGAAGGAAAAGGCCTGTAAACACCGGCGCACCGCCCGTCTTGTCGAGCGCATCGAAGAGATGCGCACCGCCTTGGCCAGCTTCTGGAGCGCGCCCGGGATCGTGTTGCAAAGCTTTGCCTATTCGATGCTGTATCACCTGCTGACCGTGGCAAATATCTTCATCACGGCGCGGGTTCTCGGGATTGATCTGGATCTCGTTTCGCTTTGGGCGGTGGCGCCGATCATTCTGGTCATTGCGGCCCTGCCAACCACGCCGGGGGGCATCGGCGTCTGGGAATGGGCGTTTTCGGTGCTGCTGTTGCCGATCGGAACCGAGCTCGAGCATGGCCTTGCGGTGGCCTTGTTGCTGCGGGCCCAGTTGCTGGTGACCTCGCTGCTAGGCGCGGTGTTCTATGTATTCGACGGGCGTGGCCGGCTGCGCGAGGTTTGACAGCCGATCAATTCCAACTTTCAATAGACTGAGGACAGGGGGGCCAACGATGGGTGAGATTTCCTACAAGGTTCAGGACGAAGTTGCCGGTCGCAAGACCACCTCGATGCAGAAATATCAGGACATGGTCGTCGGATCCCGCGATCTCTGGGCCCTTGTGAAATACGAGCTGATCGTCTTGTTCGTCAGCGCCATCCCCGGCGCGCTTGGTCTGTTCCTTCGGGGAAAGCTGTATCCGGTGCTGCTTGGTGCCTGCGGCAGTGGCGTGGTTTTTGGGCGCAACATCACCCTGCGTCATCCGCATAAGATCAAGCTCGGGGATCGCGTCATAATCGATGACAACGTGATGCTTGACGCCAAAGGCGCGTCGAACAGCGGAATTTCCATTGCCAACGATTGCTTTGTCGGGCGCAATTCGATCCTCAGCTGCAAGGATGGCGACATCGAGATCGGTGAGCGCGCCAACATCGGTTTCAATGCCGAGATCTTCTCGTGCAGCAAGGTTCGCATCGGCGCCGACAATCTGATCAGCGCCTACACATATGTCGTCGGGGGCGGGAATTACGATCTCGACCAGTTCGAAAAGACCATCAACCGTTCGCTGCGCGAGGATCGCGCGCGCGGCGTCATGCTCGAGGACAATATCTGGATCGGCACGCATTCCGTGCTGATGGATGGCGTCACCATCGGCAGCGGAACTGCGGTTGCCGCGGGATCGGTGGTCACCGGGCCGATGCCCGAAGGCGTGATCGCCGGAGGCACGCCCGCCCGCGTCCTGCGAAAACGGATGTCTGGCGACGAACCTAAAAAGTCGGCCTGAACCATCCTGTCCTAGTCGGACCGCCCAGCGTTTTCAACGCCGAGAACTTCTGCACCCGACCGATCAAGGTTGTCGCCCCCTTGAACAGTGGACTCCGCATGGTTCCATGGCCGCATCTCGAGATGCGGGCGGACCAATCCACGCCTTCGAACTTCGAGGCATGAGGCCCAGAAAGGCCCCAACATTCTCAGTTCGCCGAAACCGCGAAAGGTCATCGACCAGCGCAACAAAATTCAGAACCACGATGGGACCGACGCCAGGAACGGTCATCAATCGACGGGCGACAGCATGCATCCCTGCTTTCTCCTTCACGGCACGATCGAGATCTGCAGCCGCTTGGGCACAGCGTGGAATGGACGGCAATGAACCCATCCGCGATGCTGCGCAGCACTGCATCGCGCTCCCCTGCAGCAGCGATTTGGTTTCAAAAGACCTGCCGGTGTCCGCCTTTCCCGATACCCGTCAAACGGATGTATTGACCCAGCGGAATCTGCTCAGGTTAGGCCGCTAATCTGCATGCCTCGGCAGGCGTGCGCATGGCAAGCGCC
>NZ_JAUOQN010000037.1:0-50869 GCF_030547555.1 Salipiger sp. 1_MG-2023
ACCCAGACATCCCACATTGCAGGCGCTCCGGGGAGACGTTCCGCGAACGGGGACGTCCTACCGGGAAAGATAAGAGGGGGACGCGCGTTCCAACGACGAATTCTGCCACAATGCTCTTCGCCGGGAACAAAGCGCATATTCGGTCTCTGCGCCGCCTCGAACATCGCCTTGGCGTCGTTCGTCAACGTACGTAGCTGCAAAGCAGCTACGGTTCTCGCCACCATCGCTTTTCTGACGCTTGTGGAAGAGCTTCATAAAGGCGGGCTTGAGACTGATGCCGCGGCCGGCATTCGGCCCCGGACTTACGCGCCTCCGCAAGCCTCCATCGCCACTAGGCAGGTGTGGAAACCTGAAGAAGACCTCAAGCGCCTGGGCACTTCGGAGCGCCGTGCGTTAGATATCAGTGACCTTGCTGTCAACGCTATGAACCTAGAACACAGTCTTCGCCAGATCCAGCTCGACCGTGATACTCTCCAACATGACCGCCTCCCAATATGGTGTGTTGCGATCCCAGCCTGAGATATCGATGCCGTCGGGGGCGCGGTTGCGGCAGCAACGCCGGTCCGGGCAAGCCATGGGTCGGATCGCCAGCAGCATTCCAGTACAGATTGATGGCCCGGCTGAGGCAAGTCGAAAGCCCTTTCTCGAAGCTATGGATTTCGAAATGACGGCTCGTTTCGAAGACTGGTGCGTCAGTCAAAAGGTGTGTCTGACAGCGGTGGTCGGCCTGCCTCCGGCGGGGATATTTAAGGCCAGAAGAAACAACGGCGCGGCGCCTGAGCTTCTTCTGGCTCCAAATATCCCGGGGGAGTCGCCGATTAGGCGGCGGGGGCAGCGCCCCCCTTGCTACGCCTGATCCTGGAAAAACGCATAGATCCGCTCGGCGAGGGCGGCGCTGACTCCATCGACCGCCTTGAGATCGGCGAGATTGGCGCGCGAGACCGCCTTGGCGGAGCCGAAATGCGCCAGCAGGGCGCGCTTTCGCGAGGCGCCCACGCCGGGCACCTCATCAAGCGGGTTGGCCATTTGCGATTTCGCCCGCTTGGCGCGGTGGGTTCCGATGGCCCAGCGGTGGGCCTCGTCGCGCAGGCGCTGGATGAAGTAGAGCACGGGATCGTTGTGGCGAAGCGCAAAGGGGCGCTGGCCGGTGCGGTGGAATTCTTCCTTGCCAGCGTCTCGGTCGACGCCTTTTGCGACCCCGACCATCGGTATGTCCTGCACGCCATGTTCGCGCATGATCTCGGCCACTGCCGAGACCTGTCCCGCGCCGCCGTCGATCAGCAGCAGGTCGGGCCACAGGCCTTTGTCACGGCCCGGATCTTCCTTCAGCAGGCGGGTGAAGCGGCGGCCCAGCACCTCTTTCATCATGCCGAAATCGTCGCCGGGGACCAGCTCGTCGCCGCGGATGTTGTACTTGCGGTACTGGTTTTTCATGAAGCCTTCCGGCCCTGCGACGATCATGCCGCCGACGGCGTTGGTGCCCATGATATGCGAGTTGTCGTAGACCTCTATGCGCTGTGGCGGGGCGTCCAGCCCGAAGGCTTCGGCCACGCCGCGCAGCAGCTTTGCCTGCGTCGCGGTTTCTGACATCCGCCGCGCGAGGCTTTCGCGGGCATTGCGGGCCGCGCCTTCGATCAGCTCGGCCTTTTCGCCGCGCAGGGGCACCGCGATGTCGACCTTGCGGCCTGCCTTGCCGGACAGGGCGTCGCACATAAGGTCGGGGTTCTCGATCTCGTTACTGAGCAGCAGCAGGCGGGGCGGTTCCTTGGTGTCGTAGAACTGGCCGATGAAGGCCTCGAGCACCTCGGCGGCGTCCACGTCCTCGCCCACGCGGGGATAGAAATCCTTGTTGCCCCAGTTCTGGTTGGCCCGGATGAAGAACACCTGCACGCAGGCCTGCCCATGTTCCATGTGCAGCGCGATGATGTCGGCCTCGGCCACGCCCTGCGGGTTGATGCCCTGCACCGTCTGAACCTGCGTCAGCGCGCGGATGCGGTCGCGCAGGGCGGCGGCGCGTTCGAATTCCATCTCGTTCGAGGCCTCGGCCATCTGCGCCGCCAGCGTTTCCTGCACCGTGGTTGATTTGCCCGCAAGGAACCGCTGCGCGTCGCGGACGCTGGCGCGGTAATCTTCCTCAGAGATCAGCCCGACGCAGGGCCCTGAGCAGCGCTTGATCTGGTAGAGCAGGCAGGGCCGGGTGCGGCCAGTGAACTGAGAATCGCTGCAATTGCGCAGCAGGAACACCTTTTGCAGCTGGTTCAGCGTGCGGTTCACCGCCCCGGCGGACGCGAACGGGCCGTAATAGGCGGCCTTTTCGGTCTTAGACCCGCGGTGCTTGCGGATCTGCGGAAAGGCATGTTCCGTGGTCACCTGTATCTGCGGAAAGCTCTTGTCGTCGCGCAGCAGCACATTGAACTTGGGCTTGAGCTGCTTGATCAGGTTCTGTTCCAGCAGCAGCGCTTCGGTTTCGGTCCGCGTCGTCAGGAACATCATCGACGCGGTTTCCGAGATCATCCGTTCAATACGCCGGGAATGTCCCGCGGGGCGCGCATAGGACGATACGCGCGCCTTCAGGTTGCGCGCCTTGCCGACGTACAGAACCCGGCTCTGGTCATCCAGCATCCGGTAGACGCCGGGGCTGGTTTCCAGCGTTCTCAGATAGGCCTGGATCACCTCGTGGCCGCGTTTGGGCGGGGTGGTCTGTGGGGTCTCGGCGTCGGTCATCCGCTTTCCGTATCGTCACGTTTCGGGGCGCGATTCTCCCCGGTTTGCTGCAACTGCCAAAGCCCGAGATCAAGGGCATTTACATCCACCGTTTCTGTGGACAACTCTGTAGGCAAATCTCCGGGAGCGCAGAGTTTCCCTTGATTCCAAGCCGCTTCATTAACGAGATTAAAAAACAGGCAAAAATATAAGTTATTGTTATTAAACGAAAGAATTTGAACCTGTGGGCTAAGTCATTGAATATGAAACATTTTTGTAAATATAGATTAACAGATTTGTAACCGGTGCAAAACTTGACGATGGGTCATCTCATTCGACCCCCAGCACGTCGGGCGTGCGCCAGCCAAGGTGCTGCCCGCCGTCCATGCACAAAAGCTGTCCGGTAAAGCCGGGCGAGTCGAGGATCAGCCCCAGCGCCGCCAGAACATCCGCCGGGTTCGACCCTCTCTCGAGCACCGTCGCAGCGCGCTGCGCGGCGAAATGGGCGGCGCTCTGGCGCGAGCCTTGCAGCGTCGGGCCGGGGCCGATGGCGTTGACCCGCACGCGCGGTGCCAGCGCCATAGCCGAGGTCTGCGTCAGCGTCCACAGCGCCGCCTTGGCCAGTGTGTAGGTCATGAATTCGGGCGTCAGCTTGCGCACCCGCTGGTCGATCATGTTGACGACGACGCCCTGCGCCACCGGCTCGCCGCGCTCGTCGGTCAGCGGCTCGGGCACCTGCGCGGCCAGCGCCTGCGTCAGCACGAAAGGCGCGCGCAGGTTCGAGCCCATATGACGGGTCCAGCTGTCGAGCGTGGCAGAGCCGATACTGTCGTATTCGAAGATCGAGGCGTTGTTGATCAGCCCCGTGATCGGCCCGCCAAGCGCCTCGGCCGCGCGGGACAACAGGGCATGGGTTGCATCCTCGTCCAGCAGATCGGCCTGCAGCGCGACGCTGTGGCGGCCCATGGCACGGATCTGTGCCACCACCTCGGCGGCGGCCTCGGCCGAGCCGGCGTAATGCACTGCCACGTCATGGCCGCGACGGGCAAGCTCCAGCGCCATGGCGCGGCCAAGGCGCTTCGCGCCCCCTGTGACCAGCGCGCGCGGCATCAGATCAGCACCCACACGACATAGGTGACGTAGAGCGTCGACAGGATCGCGCCCCAGACCCGCCCGAGATCCTGTTTCAGGAACACGAAGGGGATCAGCAGCAGCGAGGCGGCCAGCATCACCCACAGATCGAACCGCAGGAAGGCAGGGTCGACCGGCATCGGCGAGATCAGCGAGGCGACGCCGATGATTGCCAGCAGATTGAACAGGTTCGAGCCGATGACATTGCCGAGCGCCACATCGGCCTGACGGCGGATCGCCGCCATGACCGTGGTCGCCAGTTCAGGCAGCGAGGTGCCAAGCGCCACCAGCGTCAGGCCGATCACCGTGTCCGACACGCCGAACATCTGGGCGATCTCGGTGGCGCTGTCGACCAGCAGATCGGCGCCAAGCGGCAGGCCGATCAGGCCCAGCACGATGAACAGCGCAATTTTCCACCATGGCATGTCGGGGTCGGCGCCTTCGGGCTCTTCCTCGTCGATGGCGTTTTTCGCATCGCGGCGGTGGCGCAGCGCATCGCGCACGGAATCGCCCAGCACCAGCGCCAGCGCGACCAGCAGCGCCACCCCAGCCCAGGCATCGAACACGCCGCGAAACGCCAGCGCGATGAAGAACAGCGTCGAGACGATCATCACCACGTAGCTTTTGCGGGTGTCATGCCCAGAGGTGTGCATCACCGTGATCAGGGCAGGAATGCCCAAAACGATCAATATGTTGGCGGTGTTCGACCCAACGACATTGCCAAGCGCGATGCCCGGCGCGTCGCGCAATGCCGCCTGAATCGAGATCAGCAGTTCGGGCGCCGACGTGCCGAAGGCGACGATGGTCAGGCTGACGATAAGCGCCGGAATACCGATGCGCAGCGACAGGTTCACTGCCCCTTTCACCAGCGCATCCCCGGCCAGAAGCAGGATCACCAATCCGATGCCCGCGTAAAGGAAAACCATAGATCAGCCCTTGTTCTTGCCGCAATCGCAGGGGCCGCTGCCAATCCGGTAGCGGCCGCAGCGCGGGCATTTCCTGTTTGCAAGACGTGCCGCGCCGGGCACCCGAAGTTTTCCGAAAATGCCAAGTACGGCCATGACGACGAGAAACAGCAGGGCGATCTTGGCGAGCATTCTACAATCCGAACCGGGCCCAGGCGGCGCGCTCGTCGAGCGCGCTCAGGGCGTCTTCGGCAATCTGAAGTCCGAGCATCGGGAGCAGCCGCCGCTTCTGCTCAAGGCGGCGAAAGCGCACCTTGTCGCCGAAGGTCTCTTTCATGACGGGCACAAGGTGGCCGACGCGATCGGCAAGCCCCACATCCACCGCCGATTGTCCGATCCAGACCTCCCCGGTGAACAGCGCCGGTTCTTCGGCCAGCTTGTCGCTGCGCCGGCTGCGCACCTGTGCCTTGAAGGTCTCGTGCAGATGCCCCAGCAAACGGTCCAGCCGGGCCACGTCCTCGGGGCGCTCGGGGCGGAACGGATCCAGCATGGATTTCGATTCTCCGGCGGTGTGTACGCGCCGTTCGAATCCTTGCCGCGCAAGGAACTCCTGCGCGCCGAACCCCGCCGAGATCACCCCGATCGAGCCAATGATCGAACTGGGATCGACGATGATCTCATCGGCAGCGGATGCGATCCAATAGCCACCGGATGCGGCCACGTCCTCGGTGAAGGCATAGACCGGCACGCCGGTTTCCTCGGCAAGCCGCCGGATGCGCGCGCCGATCAGCGAGCTTTGCACCGGAGAGCCGCCGGGCGAGTTGATCTCAAGAGCAACGGCAGCAGGCTTCCCCTTGCGGAATGCCCGCTCCAGCAGGGCCCGCAGCGAGGCATCGGACAATGCGCGAGCCGATGTCCCGATCGTGCCCTGAAGACGGACAACAGCAACAACGGGCCTGCGCTTGCGAAGACGGTTCCAGAGTTTCATCTGTTGCGATGTAGAGACCGCTCATCAGGGAAACAAGGCACCGGGGCAAAGATGCTCGCCGCAAGTGCCTTTCGGGTGGCCAAGGCGCATCGGTTGCTTGCCTTGTCCGCAGCATCGCGGCACAATGAGAGCCGGGCAAGGCGATGGCGTCGCCAGCTTCATGCAGCCCAAAACTCATCCTGAACGCCGGGATCTTGCTTTGCCACAGCGGCAGGGTCGGATCCGGCCCTCCGCGCCGATGAAGGAGGGCCAGTGATGGACCGACCGGCATTTTACCGTTTCCACCAAGGCGACCGCGTGTTGCCGTTTACCCCCGAAGAATATGACGCCCGCCTCGCCGGGTTGCGTGCGATCATGGCCGAGGCCGGGATCGACGCCTGCGTGCTCAGCTCGATGCACAACATCGCGTATTACTCGGGCTTTCTCTATTGCAGCTTCGGTCGGCCCTATGCCCTGGTGGTAACCAAGGCCGACAGCGTGACGATATCTGCGGGGATCGACGCGGCGCAGCCATGGCGGCGCAGCCATGGCGACAACATCACCTATACAGACTGGGCGCGCAACAACTACTGGCGCGCGATCCTGTCGGTGACCGGGCCCGGCAAGGTGATCGGCTACGAGGCCGATCACGCGACGCTGAGCCAGAAGGCGTTGCTGGACAGCTTTCTTGCGCCGTCGCGAACCGAAGATGTGGCCGCCGCGACCATGCGCCAGCGGATGCACAAGTCTGCGGCCGAGATCGCCCTGATCCGCCATGGCGCACAGGTTGCCGACATCGGCGGCTATGCCATCCGCGATGCGATCCGGGTCGGTACGCGCGAGATTGACGTGGCGATGGCCGGGCGCAATGCGATGGAACTGGAGATCGCCAAACGCTTCCCCGATGCGGAATACCGCGACACATGGGTCTGGTTCCAATCGGGCATCAACACGGATGGGGCGCACAACCCGGTGACGGCGCGGGCGCTGGAGCGCGGCGACATCCTGTCGCTGAACTGCTTCCCGATGATCTCGGGCTATTACACGGCGCTGGAGCGCACCTTGTTCGTGGGCGAGGTCGATGATGCCTCGCGGCGGATCTGGGAGGCCAATGTGGCGGCGCATGAATTTGGCATGTCGCTGCTGAAGCCGGGGGCGTCTTGCGCCGAGGTGACCGAGCAGATCAATAGTTTCTTCGCAGAACGGGATCTGCTGCAATATCGGACCTTCGGCTATGGTCACAGCTTCGGTGTGCTGTCGCATTATTATGGCCGCGAAGCTGGGCTCGAGCTGCGCGAAGACATCGACACGGTGCTTGAGCCTGGCATGGTGATCTCGATGGAGCCGATGCTGACCTTGCCAGAAGGGACGCCTGGAGCGGGTGGCTACCGCGAGCACGACATCTTGGTAATCACTGACAGCGGCAACGAGAACATCACGGCCTACCCCTATGGCCCGGCGTTCAACATCGTCGGATAGGGCAGAGGGGGCGCTGCCCCCGCCTCCTGACGGAGACTCCCCCGGGATACTTGGGGCCAGAAGAAGCAGGGGCGCCGCGCCCGGGTTTCTTCTGGCCTTAAATATCCCCGCCGGAGGCATCCAGCATCCGGGCCGGGCGCGGCATGGCAAGGGATGGACCTTCGGCGACGACAGGCATACCGTTGGCGTGCATATACTGGAGTACGCCCCCATGTCCGCAGGATCGAGGATTCGCACCTATTTCGAAGGCACCTGGCACGAGGGTGACCTTGCGGTCATGAAGGCCGCCGATCACGGCATGTGGCAGGGCAGCTCGGTTTTCGATGGCGCACGTTTCGTGGACGGGCTGGCGCCGGATCTCTATCTGCATTGTGCGCGGGTGAATCGCTCGGCCGAGGCGTTGATGCTCAGGCCCACCATCGCCCCCAAGGATATGGTGCAGATCGTCTGGGAAGGGCTGTCGGCCTTTTCGAAAGACGCGGCCGTCTACATTCGCCCGATGTACTGGGCCATCCACGGCGACGAGACGGTGCTGGTGCCGTCGAAGGAGGCGACCGGCTTTGCGATCTCGCTAGAAGAGATCCCGATGGCTTCTCCAGAGGCCACGCAGACGCTGGGCAAGACCAGCTTCCGGCGCCCGGTGCTGTCCGATGCCGTCTGCAATGCCAAGGCAGGGTGTCTTTATCCCAACAACGGGCGGATGCTGGTCGAAACCCGTGCGCGAGGTTTTTCCAACGCGCTTGTGACCGATGCCATGGGCAATGTCGCCGAAAGTGCCACCGCCAACGTCTTCATGGCCAAGGACGGTGAGCTGTTCACCCCCATCGCCAACGGCACCTTTCTGTCGGGCATCACCCGCGCCCGTCACATCGCCAATTTTCGGGCCGATGGTGTGACGGTCCATGAGCGCGTTCTGACCTACACCGATTTCGAAACCGCGGACGAGGTGTTCCTGTCGGGCAACCTCAACAAGGTGACGCCGGTGACAGGGTTCGAGGACACCACCTATCAGGTGGGCCCGCTGACCCGGCGCGCCCGCGAATTGTACTGGGACTGGGCGCATAGTACGGTCTGAGCCCACGTGCTGCCCTGCCCATTGCGCCGCCCCCGCCGCTGCGACATGATCCCGCCGAAAGGGAGACACCGATGCGCAAGTTCCTCGTGATCCTCGACGACAGCCGGGAATGCCTCAATGCCATGCGCTTTGCTGCGATGCGGGCGCAAAACACCTCTGGCGGGGTGATCATCCTGTCGATCATTCCGCCGGACGAGTTCAACCACTGGATCGGTGTCGGCGACATCATGCGCGAAGAGACCCGCGAGCGCATTCACGCGCATTACGAGGTGTTCGCCAAATGGATGCGTGACCGGCATGGCGTCGACCCCGAGCTGGTGATCCGCGAGGGCGATGTGGTGACCGAGATCCTCGATCAGGTGACGCAGGACAAGGCGATCGGCGTGCTGGTGCTTGGGGCTGCCTCGGGCAAGAAGGGGCCGGGGCCGCTGGTCAGCCAGATGACCCGGTCTTCGGGCAGCCTGCCGATTCCGGTAACCATCGTTCCGGGCGATATGTCCAAGGAGCGGCTGGAGATGATCACCTGAGGTTTTTGAGCAAAGTTTAGAACCGTTCCAAACCTTGACCTGTGCGCCCGGCAGGCGCATATATGGGGTGCCCCCGCAAAAGGTACCCCTACGATGTTCATTCAGACCGAATCGACCCCGAACCCCGCGACGCTGAAGTTCCTGCCCGGCCAGACCGTGCTTGGGGCCGGCACTGCGGATTTCCCCAGCGCCGAGGGCGCCGAGGTGTCTCCGCTGGCGCATCGCCTGTTCGGCGTGACCGGCGTGACCGGCGTGTTCCTTGGCTCGGAATTCGTTACCGTTACGAAAGACGAAGCTGCCGACTGGGATCATGTCAAACCCGCCGTGCTGGGCGCGATCATGGAACATTTCCAGTCGGGCGATCCGGTGATGAAGGGCGAGGGTGGCGCATCTGGTCATGCGGCTTTTGATGGCGAAGATGCTGAAATCGTGACTCAGATCAAGGAATTGCTCGACACGCGCGTGCGCCCGGCAGTGGCGCAGGATGGCGGCGACATCACCTTCCACGGCTTTGATCGGGGCGTGGTCTACCTGCATATGCAGGGGGCCTGCGCGGGCTGCCCGTCGTCGACGCTGACGCTGAAGATGGGCATCGAGAACCTGCTGCGCCATTACATCCCGGAGGTGTCCGAGGTGCGCCCGGTCGCGGTTTGATCCAGTGACCCTCACGCTTGGGTTCGACAGCTCGGCCGCGCATTGCGCGGCCGCTTTGCTGAAAGACGGCGTCGTGATCGCGCGCCATTCCGAAGACATGTCGCGCGGTCAGGCCGAGCGGCTGATGCCGCTGCTCGAAGAGCTGCTGGCGGCGCAGGGCGTCGGCTGGCCCGACCTGACCCGGATCGGCGTTGGCACCGGGCCGGGAAATTTCACCGGCATCCGCATCGCTGTTGCGGCGGCGCGCGGGCTGGCGCTGTCGCTGGGGATTCCGGCGCTTGGCGTCACCACCTTCGAGGCGATCCGCATGGATGCGCAGGGGGCGGCGGCGGTGCCCGCGCCGCAAGGGCTTTACCATGTCGAAGGGCAGGTGGGGCAGATCCGCACCGTGGCGATGGAAACGCTGAACGGCGCGACCTTGCCGCCGGAACCGGCAGAGCTTGCGGTCCGCATCGCCCGGCTGGCGGCGGTCAAGGTCCCCGGCGCCCGCCCCGCGCCGCTGTATCTGCGCCCGGCCGATGCGGCACCGGCCCGCGACGCACCGCCGACGATCCTGACGTGACGGCGGCAGAGCTGGCGGCGATCAGCGCCCGCGCCTACATCTACATGCACCCCTGGGCCGAGGCCGATTTTACCGACAGCCTCGCCCATCCGACGAGAGTGTTGGCGTGCAGGGACGGGGCGTTTGCGCTGGGTCGGGTGATCGTGGACGAGGCCGAGATCCTTGCGCTTGCCACCGACCCCGCGCAGCAGCGCGCCGGGCAGGGGCGCGCCGTGCTTGCGGCTTTTGAGGCGCAGGCGCGACAGCGCGGCGCGATCAAGGTGTTTCTCGAGGTGGCGGCGTCGAATGCGCCGGCCTGCGCCTTCTATCTGGCGCAGGGCTATGCGCAGACCGGACGCCGCCGCGATTACTACGCAAAACCGGGCGGTGGGCGGACCGATGCCCTGCTCATGTCGAAGGCGTTGACCTGACGTCCATCGCGTATGCGCAAAGACCCGGCGTCAGCCGCGAAAGAAAGCGGTTGACCCGTCCCGGTGCCAAAGCTTTGATCGGGCACGATCTGCATGGATCAGGAAAAGAGCAGGGCGCGCGACCGCCCGCCACCACACCTGGGAGCACGACATGAGTCTTTTCACCAAGTTTCTCGGCGCCAGCGCCGCGCTGGCCCTGACGGCGGGTGCCGCGCAGGCCGACCCGGCGCTGATCTACGACCTCGGCGGCAAGTTCGACAAATCGTTCAACGAGGCCGCCTTCATGGGGGCGGAGGCTTTTGCCGAGGCAACCGGCGGCAGCTACAAGGACATCGAACTTCAGTCCGAAGCGCAGCGCGAACAGGCCCTGCGCCGCTTTGCCGAGGCCGGGTTCAACCCCGTCGTGACCACCGGCTTCTCGATGTCCTCGCCGATCGCGTCGGTCGCGGCGGATTATCCCGACACCAAGTTCGTCACCATCGACGGCTATGTCGATCCGGCCGAACATCCCAACGTGCTCTCGGTGCTGTTTGCCGAACATCAGGGATCGTACCTTGTGGGCATGATGGCGGCGATGGCGTCGGAAACGGGCACGGTCGGCTTCATCGGCGGCATGGATATCCCGCTGATCCGCAAGTTCGCCTGCGGCTATGCGCAGGGCGCGCTGGCGGTCAATCCCGATGCCAAGGTGATCAGCAACATGACCGGCACCACCCCCGCCGCGTGGAACGACCCGGTGAAAGGGTCGGAACTGGCCAAGGCGCAGATCGGTCAGGGCGCCGACGTGATCTATGCCGCCGCCGGGGGCACCGGGCTTGGCGTGCTGCAAACCGCCGCCGACGAGGACATCCTGTCGATCGGCGTCGACAGCAATCAGAACCATCTTTATCCCGGCAAGGTGCTGACCTCGATGCTCAAGCGCGTCGATGTCGCCGTCAACGATGCGATGACGCAGGGCGCCGATCTGCAAACCGGCGTCATGATGCTCAGCCTTGCCGAGAACGGCGTCGGCTATGCGCTGGATGACAACAACGCGCCGCTGGTGTCGGGCGAGATGAAGACCGCTGTCGATACGGCGCGCGAACAGATCATCGCGGGCGAGATCGTGGTTCACGATTATTCCTCGGATGACAGCTGCCCGGCGCTGAGCTTCTGATCTTGTGATTACGAAGGGGGCCGTGTACGCGGCCTCCTTTTCCCTCTCCGACAGGCGTGTCCGACATGACCAAGGCCCCCTCTCAGGCCCCTGCCATCGAACTGAAAGGCATCTCCAAGGCCTTCGGCCCGGTTCAGGCCAACAAGGATATCTCGATCCGCGTGATGCCCGGGACAATCCACGGCATCATCGGTGAAAACGGCGCGGGAAAATCGACGCTGATGTCGATCCTGTACGGGTTTTACAAGGCCGACGTGGGCGAGGTGTTCATCTCGGGCCGCAAGACCGAGATCAATGGCAGCCAAGACGCCATCGCGGTGGGCATCGGCATGGTCTTCCAGCATTTCAAGCTGGTGCAGAATTTCACCGTTCTGGAAAACGTGATTCTCGGGGCCGAGGATGGCCCGATGCTGCGCCCCTCGCTGGCGCGGGCGCGCGGTGTTCTCAAGCAGCTGTCGCAGGATTACGAGATGAACGTCGATCCCGACCAGCTGATCGAAAATCTCAGCGTCGGGCATCAGCAGCGGGTCGAGATCCTCAAGGCGCTGTACCGGCAGGCGGATATCCTGATCCTCGACGAGCCGACCGGCGTGCTGACCCCGGCCGAGGCCGACCATTTGTTCCGCATCCTCGACGGGCTGCGGGCGCAGGGCAAGACCATCATCCTGATCACCCACAAGCTGCGTGAGATCATGGAAATCACCGACACCGTCTCGGTGATGCGGCGCGGCGAGATGACGGCGACGGTCAAGACGACAGAGACCTCGCCCGAACAGCTGGCCGAGCTGATGGTGGGGCGCAAGGTGTTGCTGCGCGTCGACAAGGCACCCGCGAAAGCCGGCAAGCCGATCCTAGAGGTTCATGATCTTTGCCATACCGACGCTCATGGCGTTGAGCGGCTCAAGGGCGTGTCGCTGACGGTGCGCGCGGGCGAGGTGCTGGGCATCGCCGGGGTGGCAGGCAACGGGCAATCGGAATTGCTCGAGGTGCTGGGCGGTTGTGCGCAGGCCACCGGCAGCGTCATGGTGAATGGCACACCGCTGCCGCTGAGCGGCACAGGGTCGGACGGCGCGGCGCGGCGCGCAGCGGGCATCGCCCATGTCCCCGAGGACCGCCAGACCGAAGGTCTGATCATGGCTTATGCCGCGTGGGAAAACATCGCGTTCGGCTATCACCGCGATCCGAAATACCAGACCGGGCCGCTGATGAACAACGCCGCCATCCGCTCCGAAGCCGAGGACAAGATGCTGCGCTACGATGTGCGCCCGCCACATCCGGGCCTTGCCGCGCGCAATTTCTCTGGCGGCAACCAGCAGAAGATCGTGCTGGCTCGCGAGATCGAACGCGACCCCGACGTGCTGCTGATCGGCCAGCCGACGCGGGGCGTGGATATCGGAGCGATTGAATTCATTCACAAGGAAATCATCCGCCTGCGCGATGCTGGCAAGGCGATCTTGCTGGTGTCGGTTGAACTGGACGAGATATTCGCACTGTCCGACCGCATCGCGGTGATGTTCGATGGCGAGATTATGGGCGAACGGCTTGCCTCGGAAACTGACCAGCGCGAACTGGGGCTACTGATGGCAGGCGTGACCGAGCCGCGGTCCCGCGATCCGCTGCCCGAGGCACGGGGGCAGCGCAGATGACCGCCCATTTCTTCCGGCCCCGCTCCGGCACGGCAACCCCGCTCGCCCCGCGCCTGGCCGAGGCTGCAGGGGGCTCCGCCCCCGCCTTCGGCTCCCCCGGGATATTTTATGCCAGAAGAGGCCTCGGGCGCCGCGCCCTGGATTCTTCTGGCCCTAAATATCCCCGCCGGAGGCCATCGCGCCCGCAGGGCGCGCCCCACCGAAATCGGAAGGCAAACTATGGATAAGATGCCGGCCTGGGCCGATACGGTGCTTGTGCCCCTGATCTCGATTCTTCTGGCAGCGATCCTGTCAGCGCTGGTGATCCTTGCCATTGGGGAGTCGCCTCTGGATGCGCTGAGCCTGATGATCGAGGGCGCGCTGATGCGCTCCTCGGGTTGGGGCTATACGCTGTATTACACCACGAATTTCATCTTCACCGGACTCTGCGTCGCCATCGCCTTTCACGCTAGGATGTTCAACATCGGCGGCGAGGGGCAGGCGATGCTGGGCGGGCTCGGGGTGGCGCTGGTCTGTCTCTACATCCCGTTCCCGCATTGGTCGTTGGCGTTGCTGGTGGCTGCCTTGGCTGCAGGGGCCTTTGGCGCGCTCTGGGCGCTGATCCCGGCCTATTTGCAGGCGAAACGCGGCAGCCATATCGTGATCACCACGATCATGTTCAACTTCATCGCCGCCGCCGTGCTGAACTATGTGCTGGTCAACCTTCTGCGCCCGGTGGGCGCGATGGACCCGGCGACCGCGAATTTCCCCGAAGCAACCCATCTGCCGACCTTTCAGGACATGTTCGCCACGGCGGACAACCCGCTGTTCCGGGGTTCGCCCGCCAATGTCACCTTTTTCCTTGCGGTACTGGCCTGCATCGCCTTCTGGGTGCTGATGTGGCGCACCCGGCTGGGCTACGAGATCCGCGCCTTTGGCCATTCGGAAACGGCGGCGAAATATGCCGGCATCTCGCCGGTGCGCATCACCGTGGTGGCGATGCTGATCTCGGGCGGGCTGGCCGGGCTGATGGCGCTGAACACCACCATGGGCGAGGCGGAACGGCTGGTGATGAACGCCACCGAGGGCGCAGGGTTCATCGGCATTGCCGTGGCGCTGATGGGGCGCTCGCACCCGGTCGGCATCTTCCTTGCGGCGCTTTTGTTCGGATTTCTCTATCAGGGCGGGGCCGAGCTGGCGCTCTGGACCTCGATCCCGCGCGAGCTGATCACCGTGATTCAGGCGCTGGTGATCCTGTTCACCGGGGCTCTCGACAACATGGTGCGGATGCCGCTTGAAAAGCTTTTCGCCGCCCGCAGAAAGGACGCCTGATGGATCTTGCGACGCTGCTTCAGGTGCTGGATTCCACCGTGCGGCTGGCCACGCCGCTGCTGCTGGCCTGCCTTGCGGGGCTGTTTTCCGAACGCTCGGGCGTGGTGGATATCGGGCTCGAAGGTAAGATGCTGGCAGCCGCCTTCGCCTCGGCGGCGGTGGCGGCACTAACCGGGTCGGTCTGGCTGGGCCTGTTGGCGGGGATCGTCGCTTCGGTGCTGATGAGCATCATTCACGGCTTGGCCTCGATCACCTTCCGGGGCAACCAGCTGATTTCCGGCGTGGCGATCAACTTCCTTGCCTCCGGCCTGACGGTGCTGATCGCGCAGGATCTGTTCGGGCAGGGCGGGCGCACGCCGTCGCTGATCGGCGCGGGACGGTTCGATCCGATCACCCTGCCATTCGCCGAGGCGGTGTCGGGGGTTCCGGTGCTTGGCCCGATCTACGCCGAGCTGATCTCGGGGCACAGCATCCTTGTCTACGTCGCCTTCGCGATGGTGCCGCTGAGCTGGTGGATCCTGTTCCGCACCCGCTTTGGCCTGCGCCTGCGCGCGGTGGGCGAATCGCCGGAGGCGGTCGATACGGCGGGCGTCTCGGTCACCGGGATGCGCTATGCGGCGGTGCTGATCTGCGGCGTGCTCTGCGGGCTGGCGGGGGCCTATCTTGCCACCGGATTGCAGGCTGGGTTCGTACGCGAGATGACGGCAGGGCGCGGCTATATCGCGCTGGCGGCGCTGATCTTTGCCAAGTGGCGGCCGGTTTATGCGCTGTGGGCCTGCCTGCTGTTCGGGTTGCTGCAGGCGGTGGCGCTGCGTTATCAGAACATCCATCTTGGAGGCATCACCATCCCGGTACAGGTGATGGACGCGCTGCCCTATATCCTGACGGTGATCATCCTCGCGGGGTTTGTCGGCAAGGCGATCCCGCCCCGCGCTGGCGGCGAACCCTATGTGAAAGAACGCTAGGCGTCTGGCATCCTTGCACCCAAGCCTCTATCTCAGGGGGGGAGGGCTGCAAGAGGATGGACAGGATGCGCGTGATCTTCATGGGAACCCCCGAGTTTTCGGTGCTGGTGCTGGATGCGCTGATCGAGGCCGGGCACGAGATCGCTGCCGTCTTCTGTCAGCCGCCCCGCCCTGCCGGACGCGGCAAAAAGGACCGGCCGACGCCGGTGCACGCCCGCGCCGAGGCGCTGGGTCTGACGGTCCGACACCCGGTCAGCCTGAAATCCGCCGAAGAACAGGCCCGGTTTGCGGCGCTGAATGCGGATGTGGCGGTGGTGGTCGCCTACGGGTTGATCCTGCCGCAGGCGGTGCTGGACGCACCGTCGAAGGGCTGTCTCAATATCCACGCCTCGCTGCTGCCCCGCTGGCGCGGGGCCGCGCCGATCCACCGCGCCATCATGGCTGGGGATGCACAAACCGGCATCTGCATCATGCAGATGGAAGCCGGGCTCGACACCGGCCCTGTGCTGATGCGCAAGAGCATTCCGATCGGCGCCGAAGACACCACCGGCGAGCTGCACGACCGGCTTTCGGCACTGGGCGCGACACTGATTACCAAGGCGCTAGATGCGCTGACCACCCTCACGCCCACGCCGCAAGCCGAAGACGGTGTGACCTACGCCAACAAGATTGACAAATCCGAGGCGGCCATCGACTGGACCCGCCCGGCAGAGGATATCTCGCGCCAGATCCGCGGCCTGTCCCCGTTCCCGGGCGCGTGGACCATGTTCGGAAATGAGCGCATCAAACTGCTCGGGGCTCGCCAGGCCGACGGTGCAGGTGTTCCGGGCGAGGCCCTCGATGATGCCTTCACGCTCGCCTGCGGAACCGGAGCGCTGAGGATCACCCGCGCACAGCGGGCCGGCAAGGGCGCGCAGGATGCCGAGACCTTTCTGCGCGGCATGGCCATAAGGCGCGGCAGCAAGCTGGGGGCGAGCTGATGTTCCCGGTGATGATCGGTACGGTCGTGATCGCAGGCATCGTCGGCTACGCATCCGAACGTACCGGCTTTACCCGCAATGGAATCCTGCAAAGCATCATCATTTGTATCGGCGGTGCATTTCTTGCCTATTTCGTGCGGCTGATGTTCGGGATCGGTTTCGGCTCGCCGGGCCTCAACGCGATCGCCAGCTCGATCGGGGCGCTGATCATCGTGCCAACCCACTGGCGCCCACGCCGCTGACCTGTGCCCGGCCGCAACGAACGGCCTGCCTCCGGCGGGGATATTTTTTGCCAGAAGAAGATGGGACGCGGCGCCTGGGTTTCTTCTGGCCTCAAATATCCCGGGGGGGCGCGAAGCGCGGGGGCAGCGCCCCCTCGGCGCTCGACATCGGGTGGTTTCGCTGCTAGGCAACGCGGCATGATCAGATGCGCATTCATTACCTGCTGCATTCCCTGCTGACACCTGTCGGGTCCGCCCGACCTGTGGCGGGACGGTCATCTATTTCCTTCGGGCCCCGAAGTTGATACCCCCGCCGCGATCTTCCGTGCGAAGGAGCGCGCCATGGATATCTTCCTGACCAACACCCGTACCCGGGCGAAGGAGTTGTTCTCTCCCATCGATCCCATGAACGTGCGGATCTATGTCTGCGGGCCGACCGTCTATGATCGCGCCCATATGGGCAATGCGCGGGCGGCGATCGTGTTCGACGTGCTCGTGCGGCTGATGCGGCATGTCTACGGCCCCGATCATGTCACCTACGTGCGCAATTTCACCGACGTGGACGACAAGATCAACGCGCGTGCCGCGCAGACCGGAGAGCCGATTTCGGCGATCACCGCGCGCACGGCGCAATGGTATCTCGATGACATGGCGGCGGTCGGGGTGCTTGAGCCTGATCACATGCCGCGCGCGACGCAATACATCCCGCAGATGATCGCCATGATCGAGGGGCTGATCGACAGCGGCCATGCCTATGCCGCTGACGAGCATGTGCTGTTCTCGGTATCGAGCTACGAGCGCTACGGCGCGCTGTCGGGGCGGTCGGTGGATGACATGATCGCCGGGGCGCGGGTCGAGGTGGCGCCCTACAAGCGCGATCCGATGGATTTCGTGCTGTGGAAGCCGTCTTCGGAGGATCTGCCGGGCTGGGAAAGCCCATGGGGGCGGGGGCGTCCGGGCTGGCATATCGAATGCTCGGCGATGGCCGAAGATCTGCTGTGGCGGAGGCCGCTGGAACAAGGCCGGCTGTCCGACGAAGCGAGGCGGCATCCGCATGTCTTCGACATTCACGGGGGCGGCAACGATCTGGCCTTTCCGCACCACGAAAACGAGATCGCCCAGAGCTGCTGTGCAAACCACAGTGAGGTCATGGCGAATGTCTGGCTGCACAACGAGATGCTGCAGGTCGAGGGCAAGAAGATGTCCAAGAGCCTTGGCAATTTCTTCACCGTGCGCGACTTGCTGGATCAGGGCATCCCGGGCGAGGTGATCCGCTTTGTGATGCTGTCCACGCATTACCGCAAGCCGATGGACTGGACGGCGGAGAAGGTGCGGGAGGCTCAGGAGACATTGAGTAACTGGCGCGCTTTGCTGACGGGTGTTGCACCAACCTCGCCTAGTGACGACCTTCTTAGGGACCTCGGGAATGATCTGAATACCTCAAAGGCAATATACTGGCTAAGAAGGATGGCGGACAACCTTCGGCAATACCAGTTCTGGGAAGAGCATAACGTAAAGGATCTCGTCCGCTCTGCTGCTCAAATCGAAGGGGAGTTTGTCGCAAGTGCTCAGTTGCTTGGCCTTCTCGATCCGGACCTTGGGCAGTGGTACGATGAAGCCGAAAATGTCGATCTGACGGTATACAGTGAAAGTATGGTGGCCCTGCGCGCGGAAGCGATGCAGACGAAAGATTTCTCGAAGGTGGACCGCCTGAAAAAGGCCTTGGTCGCCGCTGGAGTCGAGGTGCGTATGTCGAAGGCCGGGGTCGAGCTGGTGCCTGGGCCGGGGTTCGACGCTGCGAAGCTGGAGGGGCTTTGATGCGGTGGTGTGGCGCGTGTGAGGCGCGGGGGAGGGGGGCTGTCTGCCCCCCGCTCGGCAGGGCCGATCCCCCCCGAGGATATTTTTCGCCAGAAGAACAGGGGCGCGGCTGATGGCGGAGCGGCTTTATCTGTACGACACCACGCTTCGGGATGGGCAGCAGACGCAGGGGGTGCAGTTTTCCACCCCCGAGAAACTGCGCATTGCCGAGGCGCTGGATGCGCTTGGCGTCGATTATATCGAGGGCGGCTGGCCGGGGGCGAACCCCACGGACAGTGCCTTTTTCGAGGAGGCTCCGGCGAGCCGCGCCGTGATGACGGCCTTTGGGATGACCAAGCGAGCCGGGCGCTCGGCTGAGAATGACGATGTGCTGTCGGCGGTTTTGAATGCCGGGACGCCGGCGGTCTGTCTGGTTGGCAAGACGCATGATTTCCATGTGACCGCCGCGCTTGGCATCGAGCTTTCGGAGAATGTTGCGAATATCCGGGCCTCGGTTGCGCATATCGTGGCGCAGGGCCGCGAGGCTTTGTTTGACGCCGAGCATTTCTTTGACGGCTGGAAGGCGAATGCGCCCTACGCGCTGGAGTGCCTGCAGGCGGCGCTTGAGGCGGGGGCGCGCTGGATCGTGCTGTGCGACACCAATGGCGGCACGCTGCCGCATGAGATCTATCGGATCGTGGCCGAGGTGATCGCGGGCGGCATCCCCGGCGAGCGGCTCGGCATCCACACTCATAACGACACCGAGAACGCCGTGGCCTGTTCGCTGGCCGCTGTCGATGCCGGGGTGCGGCAGGTGCAGGGCACGCTCAACGGGCTGGGCGAACGCTGTGGCAATGCCAACCTGACCTCGCTGATCCCGACCTTGCTGCTCAAGGAGCCTTATGCCAGTCGCTACGACATCAATGTCAGCCGCGATGCGCTTGAGGCGTTGACCCAGACCAGCCGGATGCTGGACGAGGTGCTCAACCGGGTGCCGATGCGGCAGGCGCCCTATGTCGGCTCTTCGGCCTTTGCCCACAAGGCGGGGCTGCACGCGAGCGCGATCCTCAAGGACCCGACGACCTACGAGCATGTCGATCCTGCCACGGTTGGCAATCGCCGGGTGATTCCGATGTCGAACCAGGCGGGGCAATCGAACCTGCGCCGTCGGTTGGCCGAGGCGGGGCTGGAGGTTGCGCCGGGCGATCCGGCGCTGGCCCGCATCCTTGACGAGATCAAGACGCGCGAGGCGCAGGGCTATACCTATGACACCGCGCAGGCGTCTTTCGAGCTGCTGGCGCGCGAGATTCTCGGGCGGCTGCCGAGCTATTTCGAGGTCAAGCGCTACCGCGTCACCATCGAGCGGCGCAAGAACAAGTACGACCGGATGGTGTCTCTGTCCGAAGCCGTGGTGGTGGTGAAGGTCGACGGCGAGAAGAAGCTTTCGGTGTCGGACAGTCTTGACAACGAGGGCTTTGACCGCGGGCCGGTGAATGCGCTGTCCAAGGCGCTGGCCAAGGATCTGGGGCGCTATCAGTCGATCATCGACGACATGCGTCTGGTGGATTTCAAGGTGCGGATCACGCAGGGCGGCACCGAGGCGGTCACCCGGGTGATCATCGACAGTCAGGACGGGCGCGGGCGGCGCTGGCAGACGGTTGGCGTCAGCGCAAACATCGTCGATGCCTCGTTCGAGGCGCTGCTGGATGCGGTGCGCTGGAAGCTGATCCGCGATTGCGGCGAGGTGGCTTGATGGGCGTGCGCGGCCATGCAGTTTGACGACGACCTGACCGCCTGTGCCGGGCTGGTCGAGCGCGGCGATCCGGATCGCTTTGCCGCCGCCATGGCTGCGCCTGCCCCGGCGCGGGCTGTGCTGTTTCCGCTTTACGCCTTCAATCTCGAGGTCGCCCGCGCGCCATGGGTCACGCAAGAGACGATGATCGCCGAAATGCGCCTGCAATGGTGGCGCGATGCGCTGGAGGAGATCCGCGAGGGCGGCACTGTGCGCCGCCACGAGGTGGTCACGCCGCTGGCCGGTGTTCTGGACGCAGAGGGCGCGGCGCTGCTGGATCGGCTGGTCGGCGCGCGGCGCTGGGATATCTACAAGGACGCCTTCGAGGACGCGGCGCATTTCACCCGCTATATCGAGGAAACCTCGGGGCATCTGGTGCTTGCCGCAGGGCGTGCGCTTGGTGGGCTGCCCGAGCAGGTGGCGCTGGATGCAGGCTATGCATCGGGGCTGGCGCAGTACTTTCGCGCGGTGCCCGATCTCGAGGCGCAGGGGCGGGTGCCGTTGGTCGATGGCCGCCTTGACGCGGTGGCGGCGCTGGCGCGCGGCGGGCTTGAACGGCTGGCACGGGTGCGCGCCTCGGGGGTACGAAACCCGGCGATACTGGCCTGCTGGCAGGCTGGTCCATTGCTGCGGCAGGCGGCGCGCGAGCCGGGCCGGGTGGCGGCCGGAGCCTTGCAGCTTTCGGAATTCCGCCGCAGGGCAGGGCTGATGGCCGCAGCGCTTCGAGGTCGGATCTGACTTGCCTGCCGGGGCGCGGACCGTCATCAATCGTGATCAAAGGAGACGCTCATGCTCGAGATCCGAAAACTTTGCCCCACCGCCGTGCTGCCTGCCCGGGCCACGCCCGGCGCTGCGGGATATGACCTGTCAGCCTGCCTGCGCGACGAGAACGACGCGCCGCGCTCGGCCTTTGCCGAAGCCGGCGCGGTGATCGAGCCGGGGGCGCGGGCGATGGTGCCGCTGGGGATCTCGGTGGCGCTGCCGCCCGAGACCTATGGGCGGATCGGGCCGCGCTCTGGCCTTGCGGTGCGCCATTGCGTCGATACCGCGGCGGGGATCGTCGACATGGATTACCGCGGCGAGTTGCACGTGGTGCTGGTGAACAACGGCCCGGCGCCTTACGTGGTCGAGCACGGCGCGCGGGTGGCGCAGCTGGTGATCGAGCGCATCGCGCTGCCCGAGGTGGTCGAGGTCGAGAGGCTGTCCGACACCGCGCGCGGCAGCGGCGGGTTCGGGTCCACGGGGGCCTGATGCTGATGCTGGCGCTGATCGTCATCGTTGCGGGGATCTGGGGGCTGGGGCATCTGATGGGGGCGTCGCGCAAGGCGCGGCTGGTGTTGCTGGCCGGACTGTATCTTGTGCTGCTGCTGACCCATCTGGTGTTGCCCGACGGTCATCCGATCCGGGCGCAGACCGGGGGCAGCGTTGCGCCATGGCTGATCCTTGGCGGCTTTGGCGCGCTTGGCGCGGGCTATGCGCTGGTCTTGCGGCGGCTGAGGGCGCGGGCAACGGCGCAGGCGGCCCCGCCCGAGCGGCCCGGCAGCTTTTCCGCCGCCGAGCTGGACCGCTACGCGCGCCACATCATGCTGCGCGAGCTGGGCGGGCCGGGGCAGAAGGCCCTGCGCGAGGCCCGTGTGCTGGTGATCGGCGCAGGCGGGCTTGGTGCGCCGGCGCTGCAATATCTTGCGGCGGCCGGGGTCGGAACCATCGGCGTGATAGACGGCGATACGGTCGAGAATTCCAACCTTCAACGGCAGATCATCCACTCCGATGCGCGCATCGGCATGCCCAAGGTGTTCTCGGCGCAGGCGGCGATGGAGGCGTTGAACCCGTTCGTGACGGTCCGCCCCTATCATCGCAGGCTCGACGCGGAGACGGCAGAGGCGCTGTTTGCCGATTATGATCTGATCCTTGACGGCACCGACAATCTTACCACGCGCTATCTTGCCAATGACGCCGCGGTGGCGATGGGCAAGCCGCTGATTTCCGGGGCGCTCAGCCAATGGGAAGGGCAGATTTCGGTGTTTGCGCCCGCGCGCGGGGCGCCGTGCTATCGCTGCATCTTTCCCGAAGCGCCCGCCGCCGGGCTGGCGCCAAGCTGCGCCGAGGCGGGCGTGCTGGGGCCGCTGCCGGGGGTGATCGGGGCGATGATGGCGGTCGAGGCAGTCAAGCTGATCGCGGGCGCGGGCCAGCCGCTGCTGGGCGAGATGCTGATCTATGACGCGCTCTGGGGCGAGACCCGCAAGATCGCGCTCAAGCGCCGGACGGGCTGCGCCACCTGCGGCGGCTGATCTTGCACCCGGCGTGCGGTGGCGGGTACTCTGACGCGGACCTCACCGGGAATCCGAGACATGAAACAGCTTCTAGCCGCCGCCCTTTTGCTTGCCTCGCCCGCGCTGGCGCAGGATCTGCCCGATCTTGGGGGGCGCGAGGTCGTCGTGACCGTGGAGAACGCCTATCCGCCGCTGCAATTCATCGAGCCCGCCAGCGGTGCGGCCATCGGCTGGGAATACGATGCCATGGCCGAGATCGCGCAGCGCCTGAACATGGCGGTCAGTTACGAGACCATCAGCTGGGATGCGATGATCCCGGCGGTCTCCGAGGGCCAGTATGACATCGGCATGACCGGCATCACCATCCGCGAGGACCGCGCCGAAATGGTCGATTTTTCGGATGCCTACATGCGCTCTGAAATGGTGATGCTGGTGCGCGGCGACGAGGCGCGTTTCAGCGATGCGGCGGGCTTTGCCGCCGATGACGATCTGCTGATGGCAGCGCAGCCGGGCACCACGCCGTTCTATGTCGGGGTCTATGACGTGTTGGATGGCGACGAGGCCAACCCGCGCATCAGGCTGTTCGAGACCTTCGGCGCCGGGGTGCAGGCCCTGAGGACGGGCGATGTCGATCTGGTGCTGACCGACGGCACGGCGGGGCGGGGCTATGTCGCGGCCTCGGACGGGGCACTGAAGGTCGTCGGAGAGACGCTTGGGGCCGAGGATTTCGGCTTTATCTTTCCCAAGGGGGCGGATCTGTTGGCGCCGGTGAACGCGGCGATTGCCGCGATGCAGGCCGATGGCACGCTGGATGCGCTGAACACCCGGTGGTTCCTCGATTACAAGATGGGCGAGTGATCGCTTGAAGGACGGCGATTTCCCGTGGTGGCTGGTCGCCGTCTGCCTGCTGGGGCTGGCGGGCTATGGCGCGGTGCTGGCCGACGAGCTGCAGGCGCGGGTCCTGATGACGCTGGCGCGGGGCGTTCAGGTGACGGTGTTCGTGACGCTGGTGGCGTTTGTGCTGGCCTCGGTGCTGGGCATGGGCGTGGCGCTGATGTCGCTGTCGCGGCTGCGCCTGCTGCGGCAACTGGCGCGGTTCTATACCGAGATCCTGCGCGGCGTGCCGATGCTGGTGTTGCTGCTGTACGTGGCCTTTGTGATGGCCCCGGCTTTGGTCGCTGGGTGGAACTGGGTTGCTGGAACGCTGGGTCTGGAGCCTGCACGCACGCGGGATTTCCCGTTGATCTGGCGGGCCATCATGGCACTGACGCTGGGCTATTCGGCCTTTGTCGCCGAGGTATTCCGGGCCGGGTTCCTGTCGGTCGACGAGGGGCAGATCGAGGCGGCGCAGGCGCTGGGGCTGTCGGGCTGGCAGCGCTTTCGGTTGGTGATGTTGCCGCAGGCGATCCGCACGATCCTGCCGCCTTTGGGCAATGATTTCGTGGCGATGGTCAAGGACAGCTCGCTTGTGTCGGTGCTGGGGGTGCTGGACGTGACGCAACTGGGAAAGGTCACGGCGGCAGGGAATTTCCGCTATTTCGAGACCTATAACGTGGTGGCGCTGGTGTATCTGACCATGACGGTGTCGCTGTCCTTGGGTTTGCGCCGGCTGGAGCGGCATTTGCGCGACCGGCCGGGCGGCGCGGAGTAGCCGGGCCAGCTCCTGCACGCAGCACGGGGTGGGCCCATCCCCCACACGCAGCAGAAGGTGGGGGCCAGCCCCCACACCCCCGGGATATTTCAGGCCAGAAGAAGATGGGACGCGGGATTGCGGGGGGCGCGCGTGGAGCTTAGCTTCTGGGAAAAGGAGTTTGATGCATGACCAATCCGCTGCTTGCCGACTGGGAGACGCCATTCGGGGTCGCCCCTTTCGATGCCATTTCCGACGAGGATTTCCGCCCTGCCTTTGACGAGGCGCTGGCGGCGCATCTGGCCGAGGTCGAGGCGATCGCATCGAGCCCTGAGCCCGCGACATTTGCCAATACCGTCGAGGCGATGGAGGGCGCGGGAGAGGCGCTCGACAAGGTGCTGTCGGTGTTCTTTTCCGTTTCTGGCGCCGACAGCAACGATCAGCGCCAAGCGCTTCAGCGGGAATTCTCGCCGAAATTGTCGGCGCATTCTTCGGCGATCTCGAACAACAAGGCGCTGTTTGCGCGGATCGCGGATCTGTGGGAGCGGCGCGACGCGCTGGGGCTGAGCGAGGAAGAGATGCGGGTATTGTACCTGACGCATCGCGGCTTTGTGCGTTCCGGCGCGGCGCTGGACGGGGCCGAGGCGGAGCAAATGAAGGAGGTGAAGTCGCGCCTTGCGGTGCTGGGCACCGAGTTCACCCAGAACCTGCTGAAGGACGAGGCGGCGTGGTTCATGCCACTGGCCGAGGCCGACCTTGAGGGGCTGCCGGGCTTCGTGGTGGATGCGGCGCGCTCTGCTGGCGAAGCACTGGGGCAGGACGGGCCGGTGGTGACGCTGTCGCGCTCGCTGATCGTGCCGTTCCTGCAATTCTCGCCCCGGCGGGATCTGCGGCGCAAGGCGTTCGAGGCCTGGGCCGCGCGCGGGGCCAATGGTGGCGACAGTGACAACCGCGGCATTGCCGCCGAGATCCTCGCGCTGCGCGAGACGCGGGCAAAGCTGCTCGGCTATGACGATTTCGCGGCCTACAAGCTGGAAACCGAGATGGCCGGCACGCCGGAGCGCGTGCGAGAGTTGCTGATGGCGGTCTGGGAGCCGGCCAAGGCACAGGCGCTGCAGGACGCCGCCGAAATGGAACAGATGCTGCGCGACGATGGCATCAACGATGCCTTCCAGCCGTGGGACTGGCGCTATTATTCGCAAAAACGGCGGCGCGCGCTGCATGATCTCGATGAGGCCGAGCTGAAGCCTTATCTGCAGCTCGAGCGGATGATCGAGGCGGCGTTCACCTGTTCGTCCCGTCTGTTCGGGCTGGCGTTCAAGCCGCTCGACATTGCGCTATATCACCCCGATTGCCGGGCGTGGGAGGTGACGAAGGACGGCAAGCATGTCGCGGTGTTCATCGCCGATTATTTTGCGCGGGCGTCCAAGCGGTCGGGGGCGTGGTGTTCGGCGATGCGCAGCCAGGCCAAGCGGCCCAAGGTGCTGAGCCCGGTGGTCATCAACGTGTGCAATTTCGCCAAGCCGCCCAAGGGCAAGCCGGCGCTGTTGTCCTATGACGACGCGCGCACGCTGTTCCACGAGTTCGGCCATGCGCTGCATCAGATGCTGTCGGATGTCGAGTTCGGCTCGGTGTCGGGCACGTCGGTGGCGCGCGATTTCGTCGAGCTGCCAAGTCAGCTGTATGAGCACTGGCTTGAGGTGCCCGAGGTGCTCGCGGAATTTGCCACCCATGCGGACACCGGCGAGCCGATGCCCAAGGCGCTGCTTGATAAGGTTCTGGCCGCCGCGACCTTCGACATGGGGTTCCAGACGGTGGAATATGTCGCCTCGGCGATGGTGGATCTGGAATTCCACAACGGCCCGGCGCCTGCCGATCCGATGGCGAAACAGGCCGAGATCCTTGCCGGGATGGGCATGCCGCAGGCGATCACCATGCGCCATGCCACACCGCATTTCGCCCATGTGTTTTCCGGCGATGGCTACAGCTCGGGCTATTACAGCTACATGTGGTCCGAAGTGATGGATGCCGACGCCTTTGCCGCCTTCGAAGAGGCTGGCGGGGCGTTCGATCCGGCGATTGCGGCGCGGCTTGAGAAATTCATCCTGTCCAAGGGCGGGTCGGTCGATGCGCAAGAGCTCTACACCGCTTTTCGGGGGAGGATGCCGGGGGTCGAGGCGCTTTTGAAAGGGCGCGGGCTGGCGGCCTAAAAAGCTACGCGGGTGAGGGTCCAGCCCTCATCCGCGAGCAGTTGCAGCACGCCGTTCTTGCCGGGCAGATGCGCCGCGCCAAAGGCGGCGACGATCGGGGCGGCGCGCTTTTCCGCCTCGGCAAGGATCACCGGAATCCAGTCGTGGTTGCGCTGATCCAGCAGCGCGGCGGAGGTCTGTTCAATCGCCTTTGACGCCTGCTGAGCCGTGTAAAGCGGGCTGCGCGCGGCGAGGATGGCCGAGAGCTGCCACATCTCGGCGGCGGCCTCGTCGAAATAGGCGGCGATGGTGGTGGCAAAACCGCTGGCGCCGTCTTCTTGCTGGGCCAGCGTCATGCCGATCATCTCAAGCTGATCGTCCAGCGGCTCGGCGTTAAAGATGGCAAAGGTGGTGTCGAAGGGTTCCAGCGCCACGCTGGGCACGCCGTATTCACCAGCCTGCGCTTCCAGCCGGACATCCAGCCCGTCTTGCTGGGTCATCTGTGCCTTGGCGCAGGCGGGCAGGGCGAGCAGCATCGACAGATACCAAGGGCGCATCCGCGCCACCATCACCGCCGGAAGCCCGTGTGCCTTGGCGGCGGCGGACAGGCTTTGCCAGTCGTCCTCGTCCATCAACTCGGGCAGGGTTGTGCCGTCGAGCAGGATCAGCGCCGGATCCTGCCCCAGCGCCGCTGTCAGCTTGGTCTGCTCTTGCGCGGGCATTTCAAGCAGCAGCGCGCCCGCGCCCTGCATGACGGTGCGCAGCCGTTCGGCCGGCGCATCCAGCCGCGGGTCCGACAGGTGCATGGTGCCGACAAGGTGGATCACCTCGCCGTCTTTCTCGGCGCGCCAGCGATTGCCCTGCGCGTAAGGCATGTCGGCGATGCGCGCGTCAAGGTCGGCGCGCTCTGCGGCAGTCAGCGTCAGGCGCAGATCCTCGCCCTGACATTGGGCGTGGGCGGCGCTGCCGAGCAGCAGAAAGGCGAGAATACTGCGATGCATGGGGCGAGCTTTCAGCGGTTGCACGGCGCAGGCTATGGCAAGGGATGGACAGCGGCAATGGCGGCTGCTTAGGGTCCGGGCGATGGAACGGGAATCTCAGCTATACGCGCCGGTGAAGGCATTGCTGGTGGCGCAGGGCTACGAGGTGAAGGGCGAGGTCGGCGCTGCCGATCTGGTGGCGATCCGTGGCGACGAGCCGCCGGTGATCGTCGAGCTGAAGCTGCGGATCTCGCTGGCGCTGTTTCATCAGGCGGTGGCGCGGCTGTCGCTGAGCGATGCGGTCTATATCGCGGTGCCAAAGCCCGAGGGGCGCACGGCGCGGCGGGCGCTCAAGGACAATCTGGCGCTGTGTCGACGCCTTGGGCTTGGGTTCATCACGGTCCGGGACGGGCGGGCCGAGGTGCAATGCGACCCCGGCCCCTATGCGCCACGCAAGAGCAAGGCCAAGGCCGCGCGGCTGTTGCGGGCGTTTCAGCGGATCAGCGGAGATCCCAACGAGGGCGGCGCGACCCGGCATGGCATCGTCACTGGCTACCGGCAGGATGCGCTGCGCTGCGCCGCCTATCTTGCCGAACACGGCCCGAGCCGGGGGCAGGACGTGGCGAGGGGGGCCGGCGTCAAGCCCGCCACCACGCTGATGCGCGACAACCATTACGGCTGGTTCGACAAGGTGTCCAAGGGGGTCTACGCCCTGACCGACACGGGGCGCGACGGGCTGATCCATTGGGGCGACAGCTGGTAGGCTAGAGCTCTTCCATGCGGGCGGCGGCTTCGGCCTCGTTCCTTGCCTCGGCCTGAGCCTGCCGGCGTTGCTGGCGCGCCACGATGCGTTCGCGGTTCAACGTGTACAGCCCCGAGGCGACGATTACCGCGCAGCCCAGCAGCGTGAAGCCGTCGGGCAGATCGGCGAACAGGAGGAAACCGTAAAGCGTGCTCCAGATGATCATGCTGTATTGCAGCGGGGCGACCACCACCGCCTGCGCCACATCCAGCGCGCGGATGATGAAGATCTCTCCGGCGCCAGCGGCCAGCGCCATGGCGGGAACCACCATCCAGACCCAGCCATGCGCCGGAGTTTCCCAGATGAACGGCACCGGCAGCGTCAGCAGCAGTGTCGAGGTGATCGAGGTATAGGCAACCGTGGTGGCGATGCTGTCTTCGCCCGACAACACGCGCGAGAGCACCTGCCGCATGGCAAAGCAGGTCGCCGCGGCGATGACGATGAAGATCGCCGGATGGAACACTCCCGCGCCGGGGCGGATCACGATCACCATTCCGACAAAGCCGACCGCCACGGCGGCCCAGCGGCGCACGCCGACTGGTTCGCGCAGGAATAGCGCGCCCGCCGCTGTCACGAGGAATGGCGCGATGAAGGTCACCGCCGTGGCATCGGCCAGCGGCACGTTGCTGATGGCGATGATGAAGAACGCTGCCGATCCGGTCGCCAGCACGCCGCGCCCGATCTGTACCACCGGATGGCGCGTGCGCAGCAGATGCGTGCCACGGATGGCAATCATCACCAACACCCCAAGGAAAAGCCCGGTCTGGCGCATCCACACCACCTGAAGCGGCGGCAGCTCGGATGTCAGCAGCTTGGCCAGCGCATCGGTCGCCCCAAAGCAGATGAAGCCGAGGGTGATCAGCACGATGCCCTTGAGGTTTTCGGGCGCCTTGCGGGCGGGGTCGTGCGGAACCGCTGCGGCGGCGGTGGGATGGATCGGCATGAGGCGGGCTCGCAAGCTGAGGGGAGGATCGCTTCTGGTATACCAAGCACGGATCGCGCCGGTTGACCATGGGGCGACCCACAAGTTTCGGCGCATTCCTGCGCGCCCCCTTTCACGCCGCCCGATCATGCTTAGCTCAGTGGCGTGGGCGCGCCGTCGGTCGGGCAGGATGGCGCGAAAATTGCGCAACCCCCTGTTGACACGACTCGGATCGGTGCCTAGCTATGCGTCGTTAGCACTCGGCAGGGCTGAGTGCTAACGGCCCTTCCGGGGCCGTACAGATACATAACTTTGAGCGAATGGAGACTCGAAGATGGCTTTCAAACCGCTTCATGACCGCGTGCTGGTTCGCCGCGTCGAAAGTGACGAAAAGACCAAGGGCGGTCTGATCATCCCCGATAGCGCCAAGGAAAAGCCCGCAGAGGGCCTCGTCGTCGCATGTGGCGATGGCGCGCGCAAAGACAGCGGTGAGCTGATCGAGATGGCCGTCAAGGCCGGCGACAAGATCCTCTTTGGCAAGTGGTCGGGCACCGAAGTGTCGATCGATGGCGAAGAGCTGCTCATCATGAAGGAATCGGACATCCTCGGCGTGACCGAGGCCGCGTAAGCGCCGCTCCGACTTCCTTAACCGTAATTCAGATCCAGGAGAGCTAACATGGCTGCCAAGGACGTTAAATTCGACACCGATGCCCGCACGCGTATGCTGCGCGGCGTCAACATCCTCGCCGACGCGGTGAAGGTGACCCTCGGCCCGAAAGGCCGCAACGTTGTTCTCGACAAGTCGTTCGGTGCCCCGCGCATCACCAAGGACGGTGTGTCGGTCGCCAAAGAGATCGAGCTTGAGGACAAGTTCGAGAACATGGGCGCGCAGATGGTGAAGGAAGTCGCTTCCCGCACCAACGACGAAGCGGGCGACGGCACCACCACCGCCACCGTGCTGGCTCAGGCCATCGTCAAGGAAGGCATGAAGTCGGTCGCAGCGGGCATGAACCCGATGGACCTCAAGCGCGGCATCGACCTTGCCACGTCCAAGGTTGTCGAGGCCATCAAGGCCGCAGCACGCCCGGTCAACGACTCGAGCGAAGTCGCTCAGGTCGGCACCATCTCCGCCAACGGCGAAGCTGAAATCGGTCGTCAGATCGCGGACGCGATGCAGAAGGTCGGCAACGAGGGTGTCATCACCGTCGAAGAGAACAAGGGCCTCGAGACCGAGACCGATGTTGTCGAAGGCATGCAGTTCGACCGTGGCTACCTGTCGCCCTACTTCGTGACCAACGCCGACAAGATGATTGCAGATCTCGACGACTGCATGATCCTGCTGCACGAGAAGAAGCTGTCGTCGCTTCAGCCGATGGTTCCGCTGCTCGAGCAGGTGATCCAGTCGCAAAAGCCGCTGCTGATTATCGCAGAAGACGTCGAAGGCGAAGCGCTGGCGACCCTCGTGGTCAACAAGCTGCGTGGCGGCCTCAAGATCGCAGCCGTCAAGGCTCCGGGCTTTGGCGACCGTCGCAAGGCCATGCTGCAGGACATCGCGATCCTGACCGGCGGCCAGGTGATCTCGGAAGATCTCGGCATGAAGCTCGAGAACGTGACCATGGACATGCTTGGCACCGCCAAGAAGGTCTCGATCACCAAGGACACCACCACCGTCGTCGACGGCGCGGGTGAAAAAGCCG
Organism: Salipiger sp. 1_MG-2023; assembly: GCF_030547555.1. Taxonomy (NCBI): domain Bacteria; kingdom Pseudomonadati; phylum Pseudomonadota; class Alphaproteobacteria; order Rhodobacterales; family Roseobacteraceae; genus Salipiger; species Salipiger sp. 1_MG-2023. The sequence goes on from NZ_JAUOQN010000037.1 coordinate 30,775, forward strand.
AGATCGAAGCCCGCGTTGGCCAGATCCGCACCCAGATCGAAGAGACCACCAGCGACTACGACCGCGAGAAGCTGCAGGAACGTGTTGCCAAGCTGGCGGGCGGCGTTGCCGTCATCCGCGTTGGCGGCATGACCGAAGTGGAAGTCAAAGAGCGCAAGGACCGCGTTGATGACGCGCTGAACGCGACCCGCGCGGCCGTTCAGGAAGGCATCGTGGTCGGCGGCGGCGTTGCCCTCGTGCAGGGCGCCAAGGCGCTTGACGGCCTGACGGGCGACAACAGCGACCAGAACGCCGGTATCACCATCGTGCGCAAGGCGCTCGAGGCACCGCTGCGTCAGATCGCCCAGAACGCGGGCGTCGACGGTTCGGTCGTTGCTGGCAAGGTGCGTGAATCGTCGGACCTCAAGTTCGGCTACAACGCTCAGACCGACGAATATGGCGACATGTTCGCGTTCGGCGTGATCGACCCCGCAAAGGTCGTTCGTACCGCGCTGGAAGATGCAGCCTCGATCGCTGGCCTGCTGATCACCACCGAAGCCATGGTGGCCGACAAGCCCTCCAAGGAAGGCGCGCCCGCAGGTGGCGGCATGCCCGACATGGGCGGCATGGGCGGCATGATGTAATCACCCCTGCCTTGCAGGAGTGATGACCATTCGTCATCGACAGGGGAGCCTTCGGGCTCCCCTGTTTTCGTTTCAGCATCACGGCTGGGGCAAACTTGAAACGGGCGGCTCTGTTGACCCGGGGAGGGGGCGGTGAGCCCCGCCGCTCCAGCGGGTCTCGGCGCTGTCATTGCCTGTCTCGCCAGCGGTGATGCACGCTTCGTCGCCGGTGAACCTGCCGGTGGAGGGTCGCCTGTCGGCAGCGAATGGCCCGCCACCGCCGGGGTAAGGCTTGCGTCTGGTCTGTCTTTGCAGGATCTCTCGCGGATGGATTGGCCGGACGATTCTTTCGAGGCGCCCTTCTGGGCAAAGGGCAGGCGGGTGGCGGGTGTCGACGAGGTCGGTCGCGGGCCGCTGGCCGGCCCTGTCGTGGCCGCTGCCGTGGTGTTGCACCCGGATTGCATCCCGCCGGGGATGAACGACAGCAAGAAGATGAGCCACAAGCGCCGCGCCCAACGCGCCGCATGGCTGACCGAATGCGCCGAGGTCGGCATTGGCTGGGCGTCGGTCGAAGAGATCGACGAGATCAACATCCTTCAGGCCAGCCTGCTGGCGATGCACCGGGCGCTGACCAACCTGCCGAACCGTCCCGATCACGCCTTGATCGACGGGCGGTTTCTGCCGCCGCAGCTCCCGTGCAAGGCGACCTCGATCATTGGCGGGGACGGACGTTCGCTGAGCATCGCGGCGGCATCCATCGTCGCGAAAACGTGGCGAGATCGTCACATGCGGGCTTTGGCGCAACAACATCCCGGTTACGGATGGGAAACCAACGCTGGCTACGGGTCGAAAAACCACAAGGCAGCGCTGGAAAATCTAGGTGTCACCCCACACCATAGGCGGTCCTTTCGACCTATCCACAACATATTGTGGCAAGGCGAAACCACAAGTGACTGATTCAAAAAACAAATTGACGCTGATTCGTGTTTGAATCAAAACTGTCCCCAGCCACAGAGTGCGAGAACGCACCAGAGGGGCAGAGGCAGAGATGAACGCGATGACCAAGTCAAAGGGGACGACAGTGCTCCCGGTGAACACGATCCTCGATGGGGATTGCATCGAGCGGATGAACAGTCTGCCGGCAGAGTCGGTCGACCTGATCTTTGCGGACCCGCCCTATAACCTTCAGCTGAAGGGCGATCTGCACCGGCCGGACAACAGTCGCGTCGATGCGGTCGATGACCATTGGGACCAGTTTTCCAGCTTTGCGGTCTACGACAAGTTCACCCGTGAATGGCTGGCCGCGGCCAAGCGGTTGCTCAAGCCCAACGGGGCGCTCTGGGTGATCGGATCGTATCACAACATCTTCCGGGTCGGGGCCGCGCTTCAGGATGCCGGCTACTGGATCCTGAATGACGTGATCTGGCGCAAGGCCAACCCGATGCCGAATTTTCGTGGCAAGCGGTTCACAAACGCCCATGAGACGATGATCTGGGCGTCGAAATCCGAAGGTGCCAAGTACACCTTCAACTACGAGGCGCTGAAGGCCCTGAACGAGGGCATCCAGATGCGCTCGGACTGGGTTCTGCCGATCTGCAACGGCGGCGAGCGGCTGAAGGATGGCAACGGCGACAAGGCGCATCCGACGCAAAAGCCGATGAGCTTGCTGCATCGGGTTCTGGTGGGCTCGACCAACCCCGGCGACGTGGTGCTTGACCCGTTCTTTGGCACTGGCACCACCGGCGCTGTCGCCAAGATGCTGGGCCGCGATTTCATCGGCATCGAGCGCGAGGCGGCCTACCGCGAGGTGGCGATGCGCCGCATCGCCGACATCCGCCCGTTTGACCGCTCGGCGCTGGAAGTGACTCGGGCCAAGCGCGCCGAGCCGCGCGTTCCTTTCGGCCAGCTGGTCGAACGCGGGATGCTGCGCCCCGGTGAAATGCTGGTCTCGCCCTCGGGAAAGGTCGCCAAGGTGCGGGCGGATGGTACGCTGATCGGCGATGATGTGCGTGGCTCGATCCATCAGGTCGGCGCGCATCTCGAAGGTGCGCCCTCGTGCAACGGCTGGACCTATTGGCATTTCCGCAAGGATGGCAAGCAGGTGCCCATCGACGTTCTGCGCCAGCAGATCCGTGCCGAGATGGCCGAGCGCCCGCACTAAGGTTTCACGAACACCAACCAGACACCGCCAGCGCCCGCACGTCGGGCGCCACTGGCCCCGCCTGTGCCTGCACGGGTGGGGCCTTTTTTTGCTGCACGGCCCCGCCCGCGACGCCTGCGCCTGCACAGGCGGGACACTCTCCAGCCCCAGCCTGCAAGGCCAACTATTCCTGCCTTCCGCTTGACCCTGCCCGCGATCCGCGTTCAGTGGCACACAAACGGAGATATACGATGGACCTGCGCGCGATCACGATGGGGCTGGCCTTTGCGGTCATGTGGTCCTCGGCCTTTACTTCGGCGCGGGTCATCGTGCTGGCCGCACCGCCGATGGGGGCGCTGGCGCTGCGGTTCTTCGTGTCGGGGGTGATCGCCATCGTCATCGCGCTTGCCTTGGGGCAGACATGGCGGCTGACGCGGCCGCAATGGCGCGCGACGATCATCTTCGGCATCTGCCAGAACGCGCTGTACCTTGGGCTGAACTTCGTTGCGATGCAGACGGTGCAGGCGTCGCTGGCCTCGATCATCGCGTCGGCGATGCCGCTGATCGTGGCGCTGGCAAGCTGGCTGTGGCTGGGCGAGCGGATGAAACCCATCGGCTATGCGGGGCTGATGGCCGGGGTGCTGGGCGTGGCGATCATCATGGGGGCGCGGCTGTCGGGCGGCGCGGACCCGCTGGGCATTGCGCTGTGCATCGGCGGGGTGCTGTCGCTGGCGCTGGCAACGCTGTCGGTCCGGGGGGCGTCGGGCGGGGGCAACGTGATGATGATCGTGGGGCTTCAGATGCTGGTGGGCAGCGCGCTGTTGTGGCCGCTGGCGCTGGCGTTCGAGACCTTTGCCATCGACTGGTCGTGGCAGCTTGGCGTGGCCTTTTCCTATACGGTGCTGGTGCCGGGGGTCGCGGCGACCTTCATGTGGATGCTGCTGGTAAACCGCATCGGCGCGACACAGGCCGCGACCTTCCATTTTCTCAACCCGGTGTTCGGGGTCGGGCTGGCGGCGCTGCTGCTGGGAGAATCCATGAGCCTGTGGGATGCAATCGGCGTGGCGATTGTCACCGTTGGCATTCTCGCCGTGCAGCGGGCGCGGGCGTCGGTCTGATCTGAACGGACGAGCGAGCCAAGCGTCAGCGCGCTGAAGTGCTCTCTTGATCGAGCCGCGCGATGATCCGGGGGCGCGCCGGATCATCGCGGTTATGGTCAGCCGATCTTGCCGCGGTTTTCGCCGATTTGTCCGCGATGCAGCAGCAGATGGTCAAGCAGGACACAGGCCATCATCGCCTCGCCCACCGGCACGGCGCGAATGCCGACGCAGGGATCGTGGCGCCCCTTGGTGATGATCTCGGTATCTTCGCCCGACTTGGTGATCGTCTTGCGGGTGGTGAGGATCGACGAGGTCGGTTTGACGGCAAAGCGCAGCACGACGTCTTGTCCGGTGGAAATACCGCCGAGGATGCCGCCGGCATGGTTCGAGTTATAGACCGGCCCGTCTGGCCCCATCGAGATCTCGTCGGCATTGTCCGACCCGCGCAGCAGGGCAGCGGCCATGCCATCGCCGATCTCGACCGCTTTCACCGCGTTGATCGACATCATCGCCGCCGCAAGATCGGTGTCGAGCTTGCCATAGATCGGCGCGCCCAGCCCGGCGGGGACGCCGCGGGCCACCACCTCGATCACCGCGCCGATGCTGTCGCCCGACTTGCGCAGCGCATCAAGGTCACCCGCCCAGTCCTGAGCGGTCTGGGCATCGGGGCACCAGAACGGGTTTTCGCCCACCTGCGCCAAATCGAACCGCGCCCGGTCGATGGCGCGCGGGCCCATCTGTACCATGTAGCCGGTGATCTCGATCCCCGGCGCCAGCATGTCCAGCGCGGCCCGCGCCAGCCCGCCAGCGGCAACCCGCGCCGCCGTTTCGCGCGCCGAAGACCGCCCGCCACCGCGATAATCGCGGATGCCGTATTTCTGCCAATAGGTGATGTCGGCGTGACCGGGGCGGAATTTCTCGGCGATCTCGCCGTAATCCTTCGACCGCTGGTCGGTGTTTTCGATCATCAGCTGCACCGGGGTGCCGGTGGTCTCACCTTGGAACACGCCTGACAGGATCTTCACCGCATCCGGTTCGCGCCGCTGCGTAGTGTATTTGTTCTGGCCCGGTTTGCGCCGGTCGAGCCAGAGCTGAAGCATCGCCTCATCAATGGCAACGCCCGGCGGGCAGCCATCGACGGTCGCCCCAAGCGCGGGGCCATGGCTTTCGCCCCAAGTGGTGACGCGAAACAGGTGGCCGAAACTGTTCAGGCTCATGGCGGGCTCCTCTGCTGACGGGTTCTGTTAGGGCAGCCGCGCCCGCGTCTCAAGGGAAATCCCCTTGCCAGAGGCCTTACGCGCCGCTACGAGTCAGCCCACCTCGGGGTGCCTGAGAGGGCTGAGATGCGCAATGCGAACCCGTTGAACCTGACCCGGTTAACACCGGCGGAGGGAAGGTGACGGCACCCAGATCACCGGGATAGCCCAGTCTTGCCCTCTCGCCGCAAGAATGGAGGATGCCATGAACACGGCCATCACCTTTGCAGCGGGATGCGTTCTGGCCAGCGGCGCGCTGGCGGACACCCCTGTCCTGACGGTTTACGCGGCGGATTACATCGCCTCGGAATGGGGCCCCGGCCCGAAGATCGAAGAGATGTTCGAAGAGACCTGCGGCTGCGATCTGCAATTCTCGCCCGGCGATCTGATGCCGCGCCTGCTGCTTGAGGGCGGGCGCACAGAGGCCGACGTGGTCATGGGGCTGAACAGCGACGTGACGAAGAAGGCGCGCGAAAGCGGCTTGTTCGCGCCGCACGGGGTTGACCTGTCGCCGCTGACGCTGCCGGTGGCGTGGGAAGATGACATTTTCCTGCCCTATGATTATAGCGCCACGGCCTTCATCTACGACACAACGCGCCTGCCGAACCCGCCCGAAAGCTTCGAGGCGCTGCTGGAGGCGGATGACGACATCAGCATCGTGATTCAGGATCCGCGCAGTTCGATTTCCGGTCTGGCAACGGTGCTTTGGGTCGAAAAGGTGTTTGGCGATCGCGCGCAAGAGGCTTGGGGCAAGCTTGCCCCCAAGATCCTGACCGCCACCAAGACATGGTCGGAAAGCTATGGCCTGTTCACCGATGGCGAGGCCGACATGGTGATGAGCTACGTCGCCAGCCCGGCCTATCACATCATCGCCGAAGGGGATCGCACCAAGAAGGCGGCGATCTTCCCCGAGGGGCATTACTTTATGGTGCAGCTCGCGGCAAAGATCGCCAGTACCGATCAGCCCGAACTGGCCGATGACTTCATGCAATTCGTCCTGTCGGAACCGTTTCAGACGATGATCGCCACCGGCGACTGGTCGTTCCCGGCGGCGCTGCCGCAGGAAAAATGGCCCGAAGGGTTCAAGGAATTGCAGATCCCCGAGACGGTGCTGTTCTATTCCGAGGACGAAGCCGCCGATCTGCGTGACAAGGCCATCGAGGCCTGGCGCGCGGCGTTGTCGCAGTAAGGGCTGGCGTTGACGATCTGGCAGGGGCGGGGCCCCGCCCTTGTTGCCGGGCTGGCCGTGGCGGCGCTGACCCTTGGTCCGGTGGCGGCGGTGCTCTGGCGGGCCGAAGGCCTCGGCGCGCCCGGCCCCGCCGACTGGCTGGCGGTCCGGTTCACCCTGATGCAGGCGCTGCTGTCGGCGGGGCTGAGCGTGCTGCTGGCGATCCCGGTAGCGCGGGCGCTGGCGCGGCGCCGGTTTCGCGGGCGCGGCGCGCTGGTGGCGTTGATGGGCGCGCCGTTCATCCTGCCGGTGATCGTGGCGGTGCTGGGCCTGCTGTCGGTGTTCGGTCGCAGCGGCGTGCTGAACGATGGCCTTGGGCTGCTTGGCCTGCCGAGCGTAAAGATTTACGGGCTGCAAGGCGTTCTGGTGGCGCATGTGTTCTACAATCTGCCCTTGGCGGTGCGGCTATTGCTTCAGGCGTGGCTGGCGATCCCGTCAGAACGCTTTCGGCTGGCGGCCTCGCTGGGGCTGACACCGATGGCGATGTTCCGCACCCTCGAATGGCCGATGCTGCTGCGCATCGTTCCCGGCGCCTTTGCGGTGATTTTCGTGATCTGCCTGTCGAGCTTTGCCGTCGCCCTGGCGCTTGGCGGTGGCCCGCGGGCCACCACGGTCGAGCTGGCGATCTATCAGGCTGTACGCTTTGATTTCGATCTGGGGCGGGCGGCGCTGCTGTCGGTGATCCAGCTGGTGCTGGCGCTATGTGCCGGGCTGGTGGCGCTGAAGCTGGGCACCGGGGCGGGCTTTGGCGCTGGCCTCGACCGGGCGCAGCAGCGCTGGGACGGAAGCGCGGTGCTGGATGCGGCGTGGCTGGCACTGGCGGCGCTTTTCCTGATGCTGCCGCTTGGGATGGTGGTTCTGAAGGGGCTTCCGGGACTGGCGTTGCTGGGGGCGGGGACGTGGCAGGCGGCGGGCAATTCGATTGCCGTGGCGCTGGCCTCGACCGTGCTGTGCATCGGCTGGGCGCTGCCACTGGCAACACGGCGCGGCGAGATGATCGGGATTCTGGGCATCGCGCTGTCGCCTCTGGTGCTGGGCACCGGCCTGTTCCTGATCGTGCAGCCCTTCGTCAACCCGCTGTCGGTTGCCTTGCCGGTGACGGTTCTGGTCAACGCGCTGGTCTCGCTGCCGTTTGCGCTGCGCATCCTGCGCCCCGAGGCCGAGGCGGTGCGTCATGACTATGCGCGCCTGTCGCAGGCGCTGGGGCTGACGCCGCTGGCGTGGCTGCGGCTGGTCCTGCTGCCCCGGCTGCGCCGCCCGCTGGGCTTTGCGGCGGGGCTGACGGCGGCGCTGTCGATGGGCGATCTCGGGGTGATCGCGCTGTTCGCCGACCCGAACCGCGCGACGCTACCGTTGCAGGTCTATCGGTTGATGGGGGCCTACCGGATGGAGGCGGCCTCGGGGGCGGCGCTGTTGCTGCTCGTCCTCAGCTTCGGGGCGTTCTGGATCTTTGACAGGGGAGGGCGGGTGAATGTTGACGCTTGAGGCGCTGCACTACCAGACGGGCGATTTCTCCATCGGGGCCGATTTCGCCCTGCCGCAGGGGCGGCGCGTGGCGATTGTCGGGCCGTCCGGGGCGGGCAAATCGACCCTGCTCGACCTCGTGGCCGGGTTTCTCGCACCGGTATCGGGGCGGGTGCTGTGGCAGGGGCAGGACATCACCGCCGCGCCGCCGAACCAGAGACCGGTGGCGATGCTGTTTCAGGAAAATAACCTGTTCCCGCATCTCGATCTGCTGCGCAATCTCGGGCTGGCCCTGCGCCCAGATGGCGGCGGGCTGCGGCAGGCCGAGCGCGATGCCATCGAGACAGCGCTGGCCCGCGTCGGGCTCGACGGCATGAGCGGGCGCAAGCCGGGCGCCTTGTCGGGCGGTCAGCAAAGCCGCGCGGCGTTGGCGCGGGTGCTGCTTCAGGCGCGGCCGGTGATTGCGCTTGACGAGCCGTTCGCGGCGCTTGGCCCGGCGCTCAAATCCGAGATGCTGGCGCTGGTGCGCGACGTGGCACAAGAGCTGGGCGCGCTGGTGCTGCTGGTCAGCCATGATCCGGGCGATGCGCTGGGATTTGCGCAGGAAACGGTGCTGGTGGCGGAGGGCGCTGCGCAGCCACCCATGGACACGCAGCGCCTGTTCGCCGATCCGCCCGACGCGCTGCGCGCCTATCTGGGCCGGTAAACGCTGTGGCACGGTGCGGACGGTCTGCCGCGTGATGCAGGTGGGGCTGGCGCGACAGGTTTTGCAGGAATGCCAGCCGCATCGACATTGGCGCTTGGATCGGTGGTTGATCCGGTGACGGGCGTGCCGGGACAGCGCGTCATTGGCGGCAGGACTGAGGAGGAGGGCTGTTGTGGCTGAACGCTGGCAGGCCGTCACAGCGTCGCACCAGCGAAAATGCTGAGGGGCAAACTGGCGCGGCGCGCGCGCCAGCTTCAGGTCATGCCCTGCCGCCGCGCGGCAGGACATCTTGTTTCACGTGAACTCAGAGCTTGTGTTTGATCGGACGCCAGAGACGCTTGTTGGTCAGGTATAGCAGCGAGGCGAGGATCACGAGGAAGATCACCCCGGTAAAGCCTGCCTGCTTGCGCGCCATCATTTTCGGCTCTGCCGCCCACATCAGGAAGGCCGCGACGTCCTGCGCCTCGTGGTCCAGCGCGTTGGAATGGCCGTCGGCATATTCCACGTCTTCGCCCATAAGCGGTGGGGCCATGGCGATCCATCCGGTCGAAAAGGCGGTGTTCTCGTAGAAGGTGGTGCCTGCTTCGACCTTTTCCTCGCCCGTGTAGCCGGTGAGGATAGACGCGATGTATTCCGCCCCGCCCATGCCCTTGAACAGCTGGTTCAGGCCAGTGCCATAGGGGCCATGAAAGCCGGCGCGTGCCTTTGCCATCAGCGACAGGTCAGGTGCGCCTACCCCATCATTGACCGGGAAATGGTCGGTCGGGGTCGCGGGGCGGTAATCATCCAGCTCGGCGTCGAAGATCTCGAAGTTCTGCGCCGCGTAGGCCCGGACCTCGTCTTCCGAGAAATGCGGGCCGCCCTCGTCGCCGAGGCTGCGCAAGGGCACGTAGCGCAGACCGTGGCAGGCCGAGCAGACCTCGGTAAAGACCTGCAAGCCGCGCTGAAGCTGGGCCTGATCGAAGGCACCAAACGGGCCTTCGAACGAGAAGTCGAAATCCTCGACATGGCCGCCTTCTCCGGCAGCAAAGGCGCTGCCGGCAAGGCCGAGGACCACTGCGGACGAAAGGGCAAGTTTTCTGAACATGATTTCTGTCCTTTCTCTCACTCGGCCGGTGTCTTGGTCGAGGACTTGCCGTAATGGCTTTCGAAGTCTTCCTCGATGGTCGCGGGCTGCGGCAGCGGCTTTTCGAACACGCCCAGCAGCGGCAGGATCACGAAGAAATAGCCGAACCAGTAGGCCGCACCGATCAGCGAGAAGCTGGCATAGGGCTCTTCGGCGGGCATGGCGCCAAGCCACATCAGCGCGATGAAGTCGATCACCAGAAGCCAGAACCACCACTTGAACTGCGGGCGGTACTTGCCCGAGCGCACCGACGAGGTGTCGAGCCAGGGCGCCAGCGCCATGGCAATGATCGCGCCGAACATCGCGAGCACACCAAAGAACTTGGCATCGACGATGCCGCCGGTGACGAAGCTGGCGATCTGCACCACCCAGACTTCCGAGGTGAAGGCGCGCAGGATCGCGTAGAACGGCAGGAAATACCATTCGGGCACGATATGCGCCGGCGTCGAAAGCGGGTTCGCTTCGAGGTAGTTGTCCGGGTGACCGAGGTAGTTCGGCATGAAGCCGACGATGGCCCAGAACACCGCGAGGATGATCGCCAGCGCGAACACGTCCTTGATGACGTAATAGGGCCAGAACGGCACGGTGTCCTTTTCAGCCTCGGCCTTGGACCCGCGGCGCACCTCGACCCCGGTGGGGTTGTTGTTGCCCGTGGTGTGGAAGGCCCAGATATGCACCGCCACCAGCGCCGCGATGACAAAGGGCAGCAGATAGTGCAGCGAGAAGAAGCGGTTGAGCGTGGCGTTATCGACAGCCGGTCCGCCGAGCAGCCATGTCTGAAGCGCCTCGCCGACAAAGGGGATGGCGCCGAACAGGCCGGTGATCACCGTCGCGCCCCAGAAGGACATCTGCCCCCAGGGAAGCACGTAGCCCATGAAGGCGGTGCCCATCATGCACAGGTAGATCAGCATCCCGACGATCCACGTCACCTCGCGCGGGGATTTGTAGCTGCCGTAATACAGCCCGCGGAAGATGTGCAGGTAGACCGCGACAAAGAACAGCGATGCGCCGTTGGCATGCAGATAGCGCAGCATATAGCCGCCGTTGACGTCGCGCATGATGTGTTCGACCGACGCAAAGGCCATGTCCACATGCGGCGTGTAATGCATCACCAGCACAATGCCGGTGATGATCTGAAGCGCCAGACAGAAGGTCAGGATGATGCCCCAGATCCACATCCAGTTCAGGTTCTTGGGCGTGGGGATCATGATGGTGTCGACAAGAAGACCGACAATCGGAAGCCGCTTGTGCAGCCAGCGTTCGGCACTTGTCTTCGGCTCGTAATGGTCGTGCGGAATACCGGACATTCGCCCCTCCCTTATCCCAGAAGAATGGTGGTTTCTTCGACGAATTCCGCGACGGGAACCGGAAGGTTCTGCGGCGCCGGGCCTTTGCGGATGCGGCCCGAAGTATCGTAATGCGAGCCGTGGCAGGGGCAGAACCAGCCGCCCGTGCCGCCAGCGGTGAAATCGCCAGCGTTGCCCAGCGGCACGCAGCCAAGATGCGTGCACACGCCCATCATCACCAGCCATTCGCCGGCCTCATCCAGCGTGCGGTTGGCGTCGGTGGCGTCCGATCCGTCGGGCACGTTGGCATTCCGCGCCTGCGCATCGACCAGCGCGCTCATCTCGACGCCTTGTGCGGCTTCGATTTCAACCTCGGAGCGGCGGCGGATGAACACCGGCTTGCCGAGCCATTTCACCGTCAGCTGCGTGCCGGTTTCGACACCGGACACGTCGACCCGGATGGTGCTGAGCGCGCGCACGTCCGCCGACGGGTTCATCTGGTTCACCAGCGGCCAGACGGCGGCGCCGGTTGCCACGACGCCGGCACCGGCGGTGGCGTAGTACAGAAAGTCTCTGCGAGTGCCTTCGTGATCTTCAGCTTGTGTCACGGGGTGTTCTCCAATCCTCAGTTCCGGCCAAGGCCGGAATCCCTTAGGTAGCCGCGTCCCGATACGGCTTTCCGTCAGCGTGTTTAGCGGTCTGAAATGTGTCCGTAAAGCGATCATGAAGTTGTGATCGCCTTTCGTGCGCATGTGTCGCAATTGAAACCCGGAGTGGGTAGGGGTTATGTGCCCTTGTCCCCGCCCTCACAGCTCCCGGAGCGCCTCCATGAAAACACTGATTCTCGCCGCGACCGTTTCCATGGCCGCCCTTGCTGCGTCGCAATCCGCCGCGCAGGACCTCGAACTTTCGATCTACACCGGCTACCAGACCTCGCCGCACAGCCGGGTGTCCGGCGATTATCCGGGGGGCGGGAGCTATGACAAGCTGATCGGCTGGGAAGGCAAGAGCTTCTCGATGCCGATCTACTACGGTATTCGTGGCACGTGGTGGACCACCGACACCCTCGGCTTCGGGCTCGAATTCTCTCATGACAAGGTCTACGCCCCCGAGGACGAGCGCGAGGATATCGGCTTTTCGCGGATGGAGCTGACCGATGGTCTGAACATCGTCACGGTGAACGCGATGAAGCGCTGGCCGATGCAATGGGGTAAGGCGACGCCCTATGTCGGCGGTGGCCTTGGTATCGCAGTGCCGCATGTCGATGTGGAAACCACCAGCGGCGACAAGACCTATGGCTATCAGCTGACCGGCCCGGCGATGCGTCTGACCGCGGGCGTGAGCTATCCGATCAACGATCGCTTTGCCGCGTTTGGGGAATACCAGTTCACCTATTCGAGCAACGAGGCCGATCTTGATGGCGACGGGTCGATGAATGTCGACGTCAAGACCAACGCGCTGAACGTCGGCATCACCATGAAATTCTGACGCCATCCGGCGATGTTGAAAGCGCCCCCTGCGAGGGGCGCTTTTTCATTTTAAATTCAGCGCTTGCGGACGAATTCGGTGCGCAGCACAAGGCCCTTGATGGCGTCGTGACGGCAGTCGATCTCATCGGGGTTGTCGGTCAGCCGGATCGACCGGATCACCGTTCCCTGCTTGAGCGTCTGCCGCGCGCCCTTGACCTTCAGATCCTTGACCAGCACCACCTGATCGCCATCCGCCAGAAGCGTTCCGGCGGCATCGCGGACCTCGATCACCGGCGCTTCGGCTACGTCAGAGGCAGGGCCCCATTCGCCGGTTGTCTCGTTGTAGACCCAGTCTTCGTCTGACATCACTCGGGTGCTCCTTTGCCCATACGGCGTCGTGCGCGCGGCAGCATGATGATCACCGCCGCAATATAGGCGATGCAAAAGATCACCAGCGTGATCCACGCATAGGTTACCGCCGCCGCCCCGGCCAGTGCCACCGCGACAAGGAAGAACTTGGCGCTTTTGCGCGGAATGCGGGTGGTCTTGAACGACCATGTCGGAAAGCGGCTGATCATCGACAGTCCGCAGATCACCATCCACAGCGCCAGAATGACATCGGGCAGCAGCGGCCCGGTGCCCAGCCCGAAGGACAGGTACATCGGCAGCATCACCAGTAGCGCCCCGGCAGGCGAGGGCACCCCGGTGAAAAACGCATTGTCATGCGCCTTGTCTTCGGATTTGCGCTGCACGTTGAAACGGGCAAGCCGGACGCAGGCGCAGACGGCAAAGGCCAGAACCGCGAGCCAGCCAAAGCTGCGGCTGTCGGTGAGCGCCCAATTATACAGCAACATCCCCGGCGCGACGCCGAAGTTGAAGAAATCCGCGAGGCTGTCGAGCTCTGCCCCCATGCCGGATTCCGATTTCAGCGCGCGGGCGAGGCGGCCATCCATGCCATCGAGCACGGCGGCCAGCAGGATCAGCTGCACCGCGATCTCGTAACTGCCCTGCAACCCAAAGCGCACGGCGGTCATGCCGGCGCAAATGGCGATCACCGTCAGCATGTTGGGCAGCAGCTGGATCAGCGTCAGCTTTTCGGTGGCTTGGGGTTCATTCATCGCGCAAACCAAGATCCGCCAGAACGGTTTCCCCGGCGCACATGGTCTGGCCGATGCGCACCAGCGGCTCGACCCCGTGCGGCAGGTAGACATCCAGCCGCGAGCCAAAGCGGATCAGCCCGAAACGTTCGCCCCGGTGCAGGAAGTCGCCGTCCTTCTTCCACCACATGATGCGCCGCGCCACGAGCCCCGCAATCTGAACCACGGCGATTTCGCGCCCGTCGGCAAGGCGGATGCGCAGGGCGTTACGCTCGTTATCCTCGGAGGCCTTGTCGAGCGAGGCGTTGAGGAATTTGCCGGGGCGATAGGCCATGGTGACCAGCTCGCCTTCGACGGGCGAGCGGTTCACGTGGCAGTTGAACACCGACATGAACACCGACACGCGGGTCAGCGGCTCGGCGGGCATGCCAAGCTCGGCAGGTGGGATCGCCGGTTCTATCAGTGACACCACGCCATCGGCGGGGCTGACGACAAGGCCGGGACGGGTGGGGGTGACCCGCTCGGGGTCGCGAAAGAAGTAATAGCACCAGACCGTCAGCCCGACGCCGATCCAGCCAAGCGGCTCCCAGATCAGGAACAGGATCAGCGATATGACGGCGAAGATCGCGACGAACTTGCGTCCTTCGGGGTGCATTGGCTTGATGAACGTGTCACGCATCCGCATGGGCTGGCCTCCTCTGGCGTATTGGGGCGGGATAGGGGCCGCTGGCCCCGCTTGCAAGCCCTGCTCAGCCGTGTGGCGTGGTGGCGATCATCGCCGGGCGCTGCGCGAAACCTTCGTACCATGCAGCAAGCGAATCGTGCCCGGTGCGCCATTTGCGGGCGTCATGGCGGAAATCGAGATAGCCAAGCGCGCAGCCGATGGCGATCTGCCCCATGTCGAGCCGCCCGGCCAGATGGCTCATCCAGCGGGTTTCCAGCGCGTCCAGCGCCCGCGAGACCTTGAGCCACTGGCCTTCGATCCAGTCCATCGACACCTGCTCGCGCGGGCGGAAGCGTTCCTCGTAGATGATCAACACGGCAGCTTCCAGCATGCCATCGGCGGTCGCCTCTAGCGTCAGCGTGTCGAACAGGCGCTTGTCCGGGTACAGCCCGGCCTTGGCGCGCTGGTCGAGAAAGCGACAGATGACGCGGCTGTCGTAAAGCGTCGGCGCATCGTGGCGGATCAGCGCGGGGATCTTGCCGACAGGGTTGGCGGCGGCCACGGCGCTGTCGGGCGACAGCGGGGTGTTGGCAACGTCGATCAGCTCGACCTCGTCAAGCTGACCGGTTTCGTGCAATGTCACCATGACCTTGCGGACGAAGGGCGAGGCGGGGGATTTCAGCAGTTTCATCGGTGGCTTCCTTGCTTTGCGCGGAAGGTAGGCGCGCGCTCAGGGCGGAGCAATTCCTTTTGCAAAAGATTTGCGGTTTGTCGCGGTCGCGGGGCGTCCTGGCTTTTTAACCAGGGGTTCTGGCCCGCAACTCAGCCAGCCTTGGGATGCGTCGCCTCGTAGACCTTCATCAGATGCACCTGATCGACCGCCGTATAGGCCTGCGTTGTCGACAGCGAGGCATGGCCGAGCAATTCCTGAATCTCGCGCAGATCGCCGCCCGCCGACAGCAGATGCGTGGCAAAGCTGTGGCGCATGGCATGGGGGGTCGCACTGGCGGGCAGGCCCAGCTGCATCCGGGTGCGCTCGGTCGCCTTTTGCACGATGCGCGGGTTCAGCGCGCCGCCCTTGACGCCGCGAAACAGCGGTTTGTCCGGCTCGACGGCCCATGGCGCGATCTCGAGATAGGCCGCGACCGCCCGCCGCGCCACCGGCAGCACTGGCACGATGCGTTCCTTGTTGCCCTTGCCGACGATGCGCAGGCTGTCGCCCATCGGCCAGTCGCGCCCGGTCAGCCCCAGCGCCTCGGAGATCCGCAGCCCGCAGCCGTATAGCAGCGTCACCACCGCTGCATCGCGCGCGCCGACCCATGCTTTTTGCGATTGCAGCGACACGGTGTCGATCATCGCCCGCGCATCCTTGATCTCCAGCGGGCGGGGCAGCTTTTTCTGGAATTTCGGCGCGCGGGCCAGCAGCACCGCCGTCGGCTCGAAGCCTTCGCGTTCGGCCAGCCAGCGGTAGAAGGTCTTGACCGCCGACAGCTTGCGCGCCGCCGAGCGCGGCCCGATGCCGGTGCCGCGCAGATGCGCCATGAAGGCGCGCATGTCCGGTGTCGTCACCTTCGCCAGCGGCGACAACCCCTGCGGCTCGGCATGATGCGCCGTCAGGAAAGCGATGAATTCGACCACGTCGGCGCGATAGGCGGTGATGGTGTTCTCGGACGTGCCCTTGAGCGCGCGGGCCTGTTCGAGCCATGTCTCCAGCGCGTCGCGCGCCGCCGGAGTGATGATCAGCGTCATGACAGCCAGCGCCGCATGGCGCGCTCGAACACCCCGGCGAAAAAGGCCAGCAGATCGGTGCCCTGTTGCGGGGTGAACATATGCGGATCTTCCGAGCCAAGCACCAGCAGCCCCGGCAGGCGGCCCGCGCCGAAATCAAGCCGCAGGCAGGCTTCGGAGCGCACCCATGCCGCCGCATCGCCAAAGATCGCCGGGTCGCCCTCGGCCAACTGGCGCAGCACCACCGGGCGGCGGGGCGCGCCGCGACCGTCCGAAACATAGCTTTCGATGAACCCCGGCTCGGCCACCGACAGCACCTCGCCCAGCCGCCGGATCGCCGGGTCGCTGTCGTTTTGCGCCGATTCCAGCAGCAGGCGCACGCGGTCGACCCGCAGGATGTCGGCAACTTCGCCGCCCAGATCGCGCAGGAAAGGTTCGAATTCCAGCGGATCGAGCATCCGCAACACGGCGCGGTGAATCTGGTTGGTGCCCGCAAGGTTCTCATAGGCCGCCGCGATGACGCCGCGGTGGGTGTCTTCGAGCCGGTCGAGCCGCGCTTCGAGTCGTTCCATCGCGATGCCGCGCAGATCGACGATATTGCCGCCCATCGCGCGTTCATTGGCGGCGATCAGCGCCTGCATCAGGTCGCGGTCATCCAGTATCATGTCCGGGCGCAAGATGATTTCTTCGCGCAGGGAATCGTCGATCGTCAGGGTGCTGCTGCTCATGGCCTGTCCGTCTGCTTGTTATTTTTATGCCGATTTTTACCCGACCGTAGCAGAGCCCCCGCCGCCGCGCGCCCTTTTTTGCGAAACCGGTCGCCAGCTTTCATCCGATTGTTGCGCATCGGCCCGATCACGGCATTTGGAGCCGCGCGCGCGCCGTGCCAGACTGGCGTGGCAAGAGGAGGAGCTATAATGCCCGACATCACCCACCCCAGCGGGTGCCAGACCGTGATCACCACCTTCGAGACCACGCCCGGCACCTGTCATGATCTGCTCGAGGCGCTGCAGGACGCCTATGCCGCCTTTATCTCGAAACAGCCGGGGTTCATCAGCGCGGGGCTGCATGTGAACGACGCGCAGACCCGGATCGCGAATTATTCGCAATGGCAGCGGCGCGAGGATTTCCAGGCCATGTTGCGCAGCGCAGAGATGCGGGAACGCAACCGGCGCATCCACGAGATGTGCCGCAGCTTCGAGCCGGTGATGTATGACGTGGCGGCGGTGTACGGCTGAGCCTCCTGCGAAGGGCTGCCGCACGCAGGGCCGTGCGGCAGCTGCGGGATCGGGTCAGGCCGCGAGGGGGTTGTTCGAGCGCGATGGATCCTGCACGTCGAGCCGGTAGCCCGCGCCGCGCACGGTCGCGATCCGGACCGTTCCGGCGATGCCCGAAAGATGCGAGCGCAGGTTGCACATGTAGACATCGAACACCCGCGGGGCCGGTTCGTTTTCAAAGCCATAGACGTGGCTGAGCAGGGCCTCTCGGGACGCAAGCCGACCCGGACGCAGCACCAGGTATTCCAGAATCTCATAGAGCTTCGGCGACAGCGACAGGGTGACATCGCCCAGATGAGCGCGCCGCGCTTCGAGGTCGAAGGTCAGCGGGCCGCATTCCAGCAGCGGGCGGGCGATGCCCTGCGCCCGGCGCGCCACGCAATCGATCTGGGCGATCATCTCGGGCAGTGCTGCGGCTTCGTCGATGACGGTGTCGGCTCCGGCCATCAGCCATGCCGCGATCTGCTCGGGCACCGGGTCGCGGGCGATCAGCACGATGGGGGTGTGGGGGTGCAGCGCGCGCAGGCGACACAGCGAGGTGCCGCGCAGCAGCTGGCTGGCATCGAGGGCGACAAGGTCATGTTCGCCGATCTTGTGGAAATCCTCGATGGCGTCGCCGGCCTCGCAATGCGTCACGAGGGTTCCGCAATCCGAGACCGCCTTGGCAAGGCTCACCATCTTCCAGCTCGTTTCGGCAATGAGATAACGCATCTTTCGTGCTCCTGAACGCTTGTCGTTGGCTACATCGGCCCGGGCCCTAAGGCCCGTCTGCCGGTCATCTCAACCTTTTGTTTACGAACATTCTTTTCGAATTGTTCCAAGTCGGGATGCAGCGCGTTCTGCGTCAGTGAAACCGGTTCTAGACATCAATTGTGGCGCAAAGGTGGTCGGCCATCGCCGCGCCCGGGGTGATTTGGATCAATGCTGTCTTTTTTGGAATAGGGCATCCCTGCGGGTGGAGAGAACAGGAGACCCCAGATGTACAAGACCATCCTCGTGCCCATCGCCTTTGACAGCGACGCCAAGGCCGAAGCCGCGCTTGCCGTGGCCCGCCGCCTTGCAGATGACGATTCGACCATCACCCTGCTGCATGTGATGGAGCATATTCCGGGCTATGCCATCAGCTACATGCCTCCTGACTATCAGGTCAGTTCGCGCAAGGCGGTGCAGGCCGAACTGGACGCGCTGGCGGCGCGGCTGGACCATGCGCGCGGCGTTGTGGTCGAAGGCCACTCCGGGCGCACCATCCTTGATTATGCCGAGGAAAATGGGGTCGACATGATCGTCATCGCCTCGCACCGGCCGGGAATGAGCGACATCCTCATAGGCTCGACCGCGACCACGGTGGTGCGGCACGCCAAATGCGGCGTGCACGTTCTGCGCTGAATCACTGCGCGCGCGCTTCGCCAAAGCGGGCGCGCTTGCGCTTGAACACCTCTTCGCGCGGCAGCCACGGGTAGCGCGTATCGTCGCGCACCTTGTCCCAGAACAAGACGCCGCCATTGCGCCAAGGGTCCAGCACGATGCCGTCATACAGGCTGGCGCCGGGAGCGGTGACGATGACGGTGCTGTGCTCGATCCGGATGGCGCTTTCGGAATTGGCGATGGCGCGTTGCAGCTCCAGCGTCTGGAAGCCCTCGGCGCTCAGCCGGGATTCAAGATCGTCGGCCCATTGATAGCACAGCCCGCGCGGCTTCAGCCCCTGATTGACCTTCATGTTGTGGATGATCGGCCTGTCCTCGACCTGATACTCGACGGCCAGACGCAGCGGGTAATCATAGGCGATGCGCGCCATGCGCCGCGCTTCGTCGGGGTCGACCTGCGGGCCAAGGTCGGTGATCGCCTGCGCCAGCGCGGCGACATCGCGCGGCGCGGGGCGCGGCAGGTCCTGCGGGTCGGGAACGGAACAGGCGGCGGCGGTCAGCGCAAACAAAAGCGCGGCGACAAGGCGGGGGAGTCTGGGCAAGGCGAAGTCTCGGCTGCTGGGTACGGCGGGCAAACTGGCATGCGCGGCGGCGCGGGCAAGAGGAATCCTGTGCGGCGGGGCAGAGGCGTTGCCGCGAGGACGCAGTGCACCGGGCGGGGCGTTGCGCGCAAGGGGCCGGTTGGGCTATGCGAAGACAACGCCGATTGCCCAGCGAGATCCAACATGCCCCTGACACGCCTTTTCCCCGCGCTTGCGCTTGTCTGTGGTCTTGCGGCCTGCGCCAACGGCCAGTCAGACTTGGACAAACCGACGGAGCCGATCGGCGATTTCAAGCTGGGGCACGCGATGGTGGTGGCACCGAACATGGTCATGGGGCCGCTGTCGCGCGAGGCCAGCACCGAGGATTGGATCGCTTCGGTGGACAGCGCGCTCGAAGAGCGGTTTCGTCGACAGGACGGCGATCAGTTCTATCACCTTGGCGTGAGTGTCGAAGGCTACGTGCTGGCGCAGCCGGGTATCCCGCTGGTGCTCAGCCCGAAATCGGCGCTGATCGTGAATGTCACCGTCTGGGACGACGCGACTCAGGCCAAGCTCAACGCCGAGCCCGAGCAGATCACCGCGCTGGAAAGCCTGTCGGCGGAAACCGCTGTGGGCTCTGGCCTGACCCAGTCCAAACAAGAGCAGATGCGCAACCTGTCGGCCAATGTCGCCTTGCAGATCGAAAAATGGATGCGCCGGATGCAGAAAACCGAGGGTTGGTTCGGCGGGCCCGACGCGGGCAAGCCGGTGCTTTCCGACTCCGCGCCGGACGCGACGGCAACCGCCGGCTAATCTTGCGAGCGGGCGATGCATCAAACGCTTGATTTTCCCATTGCAAGCAAATAAACGGCCCGCGATGCGAAACCGGGTCACGTAGGGCCCCTGAAAAAGGCGAGGCGTCTTTAGAAGATGGCAAAGGAAAAGTTTGCGCGGAACAAACCGCACTGCAACATCGGCACGATCGGGCACGTTGACCACGGCAAGAC
>NZ_JAUOQN010000038.1:0-48370 GCF_030547555.1 Salipiger sp. 1_MG-2023
GGCGGTCGAATGCGACCCACGCTTCGATGACCGATCCAGAGGCCCGGCTGTTCAAGAAGTCGCCTGGCGCCGGGGCCGTGCTGTGCTTCATGGGGCATAGCCTGATGGAGAACCGTTCCGGCCTGATCGTGCAGGCGGAACTGACGCAAGCTGACGGGTACGCCGAGCGCCGTGCCGCCATCGACATGCTCCATCGCCACTCACCCGGATCGACACGGCGCCTGACCCTAGCCGCAGACCGCAGTTACGATAGCGCGGACTTCGTCGCCGAGCTGCGCCAGATGGTGGTCACGCCGCACGTCGCCCAGAAGTCCCGACACTCCGCCATCGACGGCAGAACCACCCGGCACCCCGGCTACGCCAAGTCACAGTGGCGCCGGAAGAAAATCGAGGAACCATTCGGCTGGGTCAAAACCGTCGGTGGCATGGCGCAGACCCTGTATCGCGGCATCGAGCGCGTGCGGGCCCGCTTCACGCTTGCGATGGCGGCGTGCAACCTCGCGAGACTGCCTAAACTGCTCGCCGCCTGAGCCGGAAAGCGGCTAATCGGACTGCCTCCTCGCGAACCGAGCTGCATCGAACGCCAGCTCAAGGGAAAACGTTCCTTACAGCAGGAGTTTTTCAGCGGCCTGTTAAAGCCCTTTGCACATCCGTTCGGACCGATCGACATAGGCCGAATAGCGTTTCCAGAAGTCTTCGTCGCGCTTGCGGTCCGATTGGCGAACCTCCTGCGCGCTGTGCGGGTCCCTGTAAAAAGCCACCGCGCGGCTCTGATCAGAGCTCGACAGCTCGACATTCGCCGCAGCCTGAATGCAGCCGCACAGGCTCGGATTGCTTGCCCGCCGCTCGCTGGCATTGCAGGCGTTGCTGATCGGCCCGACAGCGTAACGCACAGACGGCGTCTCGCGCTGGCCGCCTCCACAACCGGCGACCACGCTCAGCGCCAGAACGCAGCTCAAAGCTCTCATGGGTGTCTTCCTTCCGCTCGAATGCTCCGTACGGGGCTTTGCGCCCTCCTCATGCAGGAGCTTTCGGACAGAATGCCTCAAGTGGCAGCAGGATACAATTCACCTGAGCGTCAGGTTATCCCGATATCTTGCGCTGCATACAACGGCATCCAGCGCATTGAATTACCGCATGATTATGAGAAAAGCTCAATGCGACGCTCACGTTTTGCTGAGCAATGCTGCCATGCGGCGAACCCCTCTGGCCTTTCGCGCGGCTCTGCCCTAGCCCAGCGTCAGGGGAGGTGGCAGCAGTATCGGAGCATTGGGGCAACATGGACAAGAAGCATCACGTCGTGGTGGTTGGTGGCGGTTTTGGCGGGCTTGCCTGCGTACGCGACCTGAAGGGTGACAACCTGCGCATCACACTGGTCGACAGCCGCAACCACCATCTTTTCCAGCCGCTGCTCTATCAGGTCGCCACCTCGATCCTGCCCACCTCGGAAATCGCATGGCCGCTGCGCCATCTGCTGCGTGACCGCCCCGAAGTCGAAACGCTGATGGCCGAAGTGACCGGCGTCGATGCCGCAACGCAGACCCTGCGCTTTGAGGACGGCGGCTCCATTCATTACGATACGCTGGTGCTCGCCACCGGCGCGCGCCATTCCTATTTCGGCCATGACGATTGGGAGACCGCCGCACCGGGGCTCAAAACCCTTGAGGACGCAACCGCAATCCGCCGCCGCATGCTGTCGGCCTTCGAGGCCGCCGAGCGCAGCACCGACCCGCAAGAGCGCGCCGCGCTGCTGACCTTTGCCGTGGTTGGCGCCGGGCCGACCGGGGTCGAGCTGGTCGGCATCATCGCCGAGCTGGCGCAGCGCATCCTGCCGCGCGAATTCCGCCACATCGACACCCGCGAAGCCCGGGTCATGCTGGTCGAGGCCGGGCCACGCGTGCTTGCTGCATTCCCCGAAGACCTGTCGGCCTACACCAAACAGGCGCTGGAAAAGCTGGGGGTCGAGGTGCTGTGCGGCACCGCCGTGACCGCCTGCGACGAAGACGCCATCACCATCGGAGACGCACGCATCCCCGCCCGCACCTCGATCTGGGCCGCCGGGGTCAAGGCCAGCCGCGCGGCGCAATGGCTCGACGTCGAAGGCGACCGCGCGGGCCGTGTGCCCGTCGGATCAGACCTGACGGTCGCCGGGCATCCCGAGATCTTTGTCATCGGCGACACGGCGGCGGTCACCAACGTCGACGGCAAGCCGGTGCCGGGGGTTGCGCCTGCCGCCAAACAGCAGGGCGAATACGTCGCCCGGCTTCTGGCGCATCGGATCTGTGGAAAGTCGGCGCCGGGGCCGTTCCGCTATCGGCATAAAGGCAGTCTTGCCACCATCGGCCGCAAGGCTGCGGTGGCCGATTTCGGCCGAATCAAGCTGAAGGGCACGCTGGCGTGGTGGGTCTGGGGCCTTGCCCACATCTACTTCCTGATCGGCACTCGCAACCGCGTCGCCGTGGTCTGGAGCTGGTTCTGGTCGCATACGACCGGGCAAAGTTCTGCGCGATTGATCACGCAGGGCAAGCAGGGGCTGGCGGTACCAAAAGCCCCTAGCATGGAATAAGCCCGCTGAACGTCAGGCGCGCGGCACGCCCGCGCCTGACCGCATCTGCACCACCAGATCACCGGGCGTGGAGTGAAACCCCCGCTGCTGCAAAACCAAAAGGCGGCGCCTTTCGGCACCGCCCCGATCTGTATCTTCTGGCCTGGCGCTCAGAGCACCGCGCCGATCTTCCACGGCACGAATTCGTTGTCGCCGTAGCCGAATTCCTCGGAGGCGGTCTTTTGCCCCGACGCGGTGTCGAGCAGCAGATCGTAGATATGTTGCCCCATCTCGCTCAACGAGGTGCCCTCTTCGACCACCACACCGCAATCGATGTCGATATCCTCGGGCATGGAACGCGCAAGATCGCTGTTCGATGCCAGCTTGATCGACGGCGCCGGCTTGGCCCCGAAGCACGAGCCGCGCCCGGTGGTAAAGGCGATCAGGTTCGCCCCCGCCGCCACCTGCCCCGTCGCCGCAACCGGATCATAGCCGGGGCTGTCCATGTAAACGAACCCGTTGGTGTCGATCTTTTCGCTATAGGCATAGGCGCCGGACAGCGGCGCCATGCCGCCCTTG
Source organism: Salipiger sp. 1_MG-2023 (assembly GCF_030547555.1). Taxonomy (NCBI): domain Bacteria; kingdom Pseudomonadati; phylum Pseudomonadota; class Alphaproteobacteria; order Rhodobacterales; family Roseobacteraceae; genus Salipiger; species Salipiger sp. 1_MG-2023. The sequence continues at coordinate 3,125 of NZ_JAUOQN010000038.1, forward strand.
GCCACCGCGCCCAGCGATTTTTCAAGGATGGTGGTCAGGCCGCCCTTCTTGTTCCCCGGGCTGGGGTTGTTATCAAGCGAGGCGCCGTTCTTTGCGGCATAGTCGCGCCACCAGTCGATCATTGCCTCGATCTTTGCGCCGGTTTCGGGCGCGGCGCGGGCGATCAGCAGATGCTCTGCCCCGAAAATCTCGGGCGTTTCCGACAGGATCGAGGTGCCGCCCGCAGCGACCAGCATATCCGAGGCCACCCCAAGCGCCGGGTTGGCGGTGATGCCGGAAAACCCGTCAGAGCCGCCGCATTGCATGCCCAGCGTCAGTTTCGACACCGGCTGTTCGGTCCGCACATCCCCCGAGGCCGCCGCCGCGATGGGCTCCAGCAGCTCGACCGCCCGCCGCACCGCCGAACGCGAGCCGCCGACCTCTTGAATGTTGAAGGTATGAAAGCGCTCGCGCGTCCAGTCGGTGGGCTGGTACAGCGTCAACTGGTTGACCTCACAGCCCAGACCAACGATCAGCACACCGCCAAAATTGGGGTGATCGCGATAGCCTTTCAGCGTGCGTACCAGCGCATCGAAGCCTTCGCCCTTGTTGGACATGCCGCAGCCCTGATCGTGCACGATGGGGGCGAACCCGTCGATGCCGGGGTATTTGGGCAGCAGCAGGCGGTTGGCCTCGGCGGCGATGGCGTCGCAGACGGTGCTTGAACAGTTGACCGACGCCATGATGCCAATGAAATTGCGGGTACCCACGCGCCCATCAGGGCGGGCATAGCCCATGAAGGTCCGGCGCGACGGGGCTTCGGGCAGCCGCGCGGCGATCGCGCTATGGGCATGGCCGCCCTCGGGCAGCGCGCAATTATGCGAATGCACGTGATCGCCCGCCTTGATCAGCGCAGAAGCCACGGCCATCAGCTGCCCGTATTTCAGGATCGGCGCCCCTTGCGCGATGTCAACGCGCGCAACCTTGTGGCCGCGCGGAATGTCGGCGCCCGCGGTGATGCCCTCGCGGGTCTCGCCCGCTGCCATGTCGGACAGCACCACCGCAACAGTGTCGGCGGGATCGAGAATCATGATCGTCGGCGCAGCCATGTCAGGCATCCTCTCTGGCGCAAAGCGCATCAAGCGTCGGCGCGGCAAAGGCAGGGTCCACCTCGCGCACCCAAGCCAGGAAGGCGCCGATGCGACGCTCCAGCTTTTGCGCGTGGTTCTGCGCGATATCCGCGATGCGGTGATCGAGGAACGGATTGGCGAAGCGTTCCAGCGTCACGCTCATATAGGCGCGCGCCTCGTCCCCAAGGCCGCGCAGGGCAAAGCCGGGCAGCACCTCGGTTTCCATCACGGCCTTGACCTTGCCGCCAACCTCGCCCGCAAGCAGTTCGCGCACGATGGCATCGGGATCGGCATCGCCCGCCATCCAGAAGGCCGCCATGGCCGTGTGCCCAAGGTTGAGGATATGCAGTTTCAACCGCTCGATCTGTTCCAGATCCGGGACCATTTGCACCGACGGGTGATCCACCGGGGCAACCAGCCCCTCTTGCGCCTCGATGGCCCAAAGCGCGTAGGGCTCGGCCACCGCGCCCACCGGATCAATGGGTTCCGAGACGATGCGATCCACGAGGCTGTTGACCCAGAGGCAAGCGCTCAGCCAGTCGATCAGCGTCGCGTCGGCGCCTTGCTGCGCGGCGATCTCCAGCACGCGGGCGCGCAGGATGGTGCCGTTCTCGGGGATCAGTTCCATCGGATAGATCGTCAACGGCGCTTTGCCCGCCGCAAAGCGCGCGGAAAGCAGATGGAACAGCTTGGCCGGGTAACTCATCGCCTGACTCGGGCGCGCCTCGGTGTCGGCAGGCTGCGCGTCGAAGCCGGAGTCAGAGGTGTTCGACAGGATAATCTCGGCTTCTTCCGTAATGACGCGGGACAGCTCTGCCCAGTCAAGCGCGGTCGACAGGGTGCGCTTGACGCTGGTCACCCGGCGCTCCTCGTCGAGCACCGCGCCGTCCATCATGCCGCGCACCCGCACCGGGAAGCCCTCGGGCGCAGCCAGCGCCCCAAGCCGCGCGGCGCGGGCACTGTCGCCCGAGCTTTGCACCACGGTGATCGCCCGCGCCGGCCTGCCTTCGCAGAAGAACAGATCGGCGTGGGCTTGAAGGAACCGCGAGGTTCCGAATTGCACGATGGGGGTGATCATGCGGCCACCTCGATGATCGCCTTGACCACGGTGCCCCGATCGGCCGCCCATTTCGGCAGGTCACTGACCGCGCCGTCGATGCTGGTGCTGTGGGTGGCGATCTTGTCGACAGGGACCAGCCCCTTGGCCATACAATCCATCACGTGCTGGAAATCGACGTCCAGCGCGTTGCGCGAGGCGAACAGCGTGGTTTCGCGCTTGTGGAATTCGGGGTCGGCAAAGTTTAGATCACCCTTCACCACCGACAGCAGCACGTAATTGCCGCCATGGGCGAGATAGTTCAGCCCGGCGTTCATCGCGCCGATGTTGCCAGTCGCGTCAAACAGCGTGTCGTAAACGGTGTCGCTCGCCTCGGACACCAGTTCGATCTGCGCCGACGGCACGATGCCTTGCGCCAGCCGCAGCCGGTCGGGCGAGGTATCGCGCAGGGTGACGCTGGCCCCGGCGATGGCAGCGAACAGCGCCGCGCCCACGCCGATCGGGCCCGCGCCGACGATCAGCGCCGTGCCGCCCGAAACGCCGCTGCGCCGCACGCCATGCGCGCCGATGGCAAGGAATTCGACCATCGCGGCGGCCTTGGGCGACAGATCACCGGCAGGGATCAGGTTCGCCTCGGGCACGACGATTTCCTCGCACATGCCGCCATCGGTGTGCACGCCCAGCACGGCGATGTTCTCGCAGCAATTGGGCTTGCCGATCTCGCAGGCGCGACAGGTTCCGCAGGTCAGATAGGGGTTCACCACCACCAGATCGCCGGCCTTGATGCGGCCATCTGCGCTGTCGGCCATGGCGCGCGCGCTCAGCTCGTGGCCCATCACGCGGGGGTACTGAAGAAACGGCTGGTTGCCGCCATAGATGTGATAATCGGTGCCGCAGATGCCAATGGCCTGAATTGCAAGGCGCAGATGGCCCGGCTTGTCTTGCGGCCGAGGGCGGCGCACCACGGTCAGGGTTCCGGGCTCGTCGCACAGAAGAGCGGTCATCTCGGTCATCGGGGATCCTCCATAGGCACCGGGCGCAGACGGAGTCGCGCCACCTTTACGGTCTTTTATAAATAAAATACCATACCTCGCAAGATCCAATGAACAGGAGCCGAGTCATGTCGCGCGAGAACCGGACCCTCAAGGCGGCGGTGAATGCCGCACTGGACCATCTTGGCACCCGCACGCCCGGCGACGCGCTTGGCTCCGAGGCGGATCTGGCGGCGCGCCTGTCGATCAGTCGCACCACGGCGCGCGGGGTTCTGGCGCATCTTGCCGGGGCCGGCGTGATCGCGTGGGAGGGGCGCGACAAGACATTGCTGCGCGCCCCCTGCCCCGAGGATCGCTTTGCCCCCGAGGAAACCGCCCCCGCGCAGGAACGCGCCGAAGCGCGGTTTCTGGAATGGATCCTGCGCACGGACCTGGCCCCCGGCGCGCGCATCAACGAAACCGACCTCGCCCGGCAGATCAAGGTGCCCACCGCCACCGTGCGCGACCTGCTGCTGAATTTCAGGACCAGTGGGCTGATCGAGAAGAACCCGAACAAACACTGGACGTTTCTTGGCTTTACCCGCGACTATGCGGTCGAGATGTGTGACATGCGCGAACTGATCGAACGCGCCGCGCTGGCCTGCCTGACCGCTGATTCCGCCCACCCGTCGCTGCCCGAGATCCGCGAGATGGAACGGCTGCACATCGCGCTTCTGGCGCGCGACGATTCGGCGATGTCCGAGTTTCCCGCCCTTGACGCCCGGTTCCATCGCATTGTCTGCCAAGCCGCGAACAACCGCTTCTTCGACGAATTCTCGCATCGGATCTCGATCATCGTGCATTATCACTACCAGTGGAACAAGCGCGACGAGATCACCCGGAACCGGGCGGCGATCCGCGAACATCTGTCGGTGATTCAGGCCATCCTGCAAGGCGACAGCAACGCTGCCCGTGGCTTTTTCGACGACCATCTCACAACCGCACGCAAGACCCTTCTCGCCTCGATGACGTGACGCCCGACACGGCGATGTTGGCGATAACCGCACAAACCCCGCTTGACGCCCCATCTGACTTGGCCCTATGGTCCAACCAAAGTCACGACGCTTGAGGAGGAGCCGGTGGCACGATCAACCGTGGAGGACATTCGCGATACGCTGCGCCGCGAGATTGCCGACGGGCTCCGCCCCGGCGATCTGCTGCCCAACGAGCGCGAGCTGGCAGAGCGGTTCGACGTCTCCCGCAACACCATTCGCGAAGCGACCATCCATCTGGAAGCGCTGTCGCTGATCGAACGCACCAAGCGCGGCGCCCGTGTGCGCAAACCCGATTTCGGCGTGATGTTCCAAGAGCTGACGCAGTTCTTCGACACCTCGGCGCGCAGCTTTACCGATGTGCTGAACTTTCGCCGCATCAACGAGACCGGCGCGGCCCCGCTGATGGTCTGCCACGCCACCGACAGCCAGATCGCCGCGATCCGCGCCGCCAATGATCGCATCGGCACCGCGCTGACCGCCGCCGAAGCCGCGCAGGCGGACTACGATTTCCACTACGGGCTGGTGCTGGCGGCGAACAACGAGGTGCTCAAGCGCATGTACGACGTGCTGGCGACCCCGCTGCGCTACTACCTCGAGGTCGGCAAGACACAAAAGCAGGACACCGACAAATCCATGGCCGACCATGACCGGATCATCGCCGCGCTTGTCGCCCGCGATGACAGCGCGCTCAGCGCCGCCCTGTCAGGCCATTTTCAGCATTCGGGCGAGGTGCTGGCCAGCTGGCTGGCATCGCGCGATTGCCGCCCCGAGCCGATTTCGATCTGGCCGGTGCAGGCACGAATATCCACGACACGACAATAAAACCGGAGGAGAACCATGAAACATCTGACAAAATCCCTGCTGGGCGCCACCACCGCGATGCTGCTTGCCATGCCCGCGATGGCCGAGACCACCGTGCGCATCGCCTATGAGAACAACCCCGGCGAGCCCGCCGACATGGTGATGAACCACTGGAAAGATCTTGTCGCCGAAGCCTCGGACGGCGACGTGGTGCTGGAGCTCTACCCCTCCTCGCAGCTGGGCGCGAAGAAGGACGTGATCGAGCAGGCGATGCTGGGCGTCAATGTCATCACCATCGCCGATGTCGGCTTCCTGACCGATTACGACCCCGACCTTGGCATCCTGTTCGGGCCGTTCCTGACCGATGACGCCGAGAGCCTGTTCAAGATCTACGAATCCGACTGGTTCAAGGAAAAAGAGGCCGCGCTGCAAGAGCAGGGCATCCACATCGTCATCAAGAACTACCTGTATGGCACGCGCCAGCTGCTTGCGACGAAAAAGGTCGAAACCCCCGAAGATCTGCAGGGCATGAAGATCCGCACGCCCAACAACATCATGCAGATCCGCGCCATCGAGGCGATGGGCGGCACCCCCACCCCGATGCCGCTGGGCGATGTCTACCCGGCGCTGACGCAGGGCGTGATCGACGGCGTGGAAAACCCGCTGCCGGTTCTCTACGGCCAGAAGCTGCACGAGCAGGCCAAGGAACTGTCGATGATCTCTTATCTGCAGAACACCTCGCTGTGGCTTGGCGGTCAGGCCTATTTCGACACGCTCGACCCCGAAGTGATCGAGATGCTGCACGAGACCGGCCATCAGGCTGGCATCTACAGTCAGGAAGTCGCTGCCGCGCAGGATGAAAAGATCCTCGAGGAGATGAAGGCCGCGGGCGTCACCGTAACCTACCCCGACACCGCGCCGTTCAAGGAAAAGGCGATGGCGGTCTACGGCATGTTCCCCGAATGGTCCGACGGCCTGTACGACCAGATTCAGGCGCAGCTCGCAGAGTAAACGCCTGAAACCGTCCGCGCGGCACAGCCATCCCCACGCCGCGCGGACACCCATCCCCCCCCCTGCAAGATAGGTCGGCCATGAAGCTTTCCTTCAATATCGTCTCCTGGCTCGCCGGCCTTCTGGTGCTGGCCCTGATCGGCATCACCGCCGCAGCCGTGGTGGCGCGCTACGTCCTTGGCACCCCGTTCCAGTGGGTCGAGGAGATGTCGGGATTCCTGATGATCTGGATCGTCTTCCTTGGCGCCATCGGCTGCGAGATCGAGGATAGCCATCTGCGGATCGACGTCGGCACCATGCTGCTGCCCGACAGCGTGAACCGCTGGATTGAGGCTGGGGTGGGGCTCGTCTCGGTGGGCTTGCTCGGCTACATGGCCTGGCTTGGTTATCAGCTGGCCGACAAGGCCGCCCTGAAGAAAACGCAGATCCTGCGGATCAGCTGGTTCTGGATTGACATCGCCGTCACCGTGGGCGCCATCGCGCTGGCTCTGGTGATACTGGTGCGGGTCTGGCGCTTGCTGCGCGCAGACCCGTCCACGGGGCTGATCGCCTCTGATTCCAGCGACAAGATCTAAGGCAAGACACCCATGGAATGGTTCCTCATCATCCCCTTCATGTTCGTGCTGTTCGCACTGAACATGCGGATCTATCTCGCGATGTTCGCGGCGATCCTCGCCTATTTCACCATTTTTGCGCAGATGCCGATCCAGATCGCCGTGCAGCGGCTGATCGCACCAACGCAAAACCCGTCGCTGCTGGCCATCCCGTTCTTCATCCTGCTCGGCACGTTGCTGGGCACCACCGGCATCGCCTCGCGGCTGCTGCGGGTTGCCGACCTGATCGTCGGGCGGCTGCCCGGTGGGCTGGGCCATACCAACGTCATGCTTTCGACGCTGATGGGCGGGCTGTCGGCGTCCAACCTTGCTGATGCGGCAATGATGTGCCGGATGCTGGTGCCCGATATGATCAAGGCTGGCTATAACCGGGGCACTGCCGCGGCGATCACCGCCGCCTCGGCGCTGATCACGCCGATCCTGCCACCGGGCATCGCGCTGATCATCTATGGCCTCGTGGCCGATGTGTCGATCGGATCGATGTTCGTGGCGGGGATCCTTCCGGGGCTGCTCTGCGCGGCGCTGCTGATCGGGGCGGTGTATCTGGTTGCCAAAAAGGAAGGCCACAAGCCGTCGCGCACCACGCGGCCCACGGCAAAGGAAACCGGCAGCACGCTGGCGGCGGCCTGGCCGGCCTTCCTGCTGATCGTTGTGATCATCGGCGGCATTCGCCTTGCGATTTTCACCCCGACCGAGGCCGGGGCCATCGCCACCGTCGCCACGGTGATCATCGGGCTGTTCGTCTACCGCGAGATGAAATTCTCGGATCTGACCAGCGCCTTTGGCCAGACCGCCCGGCAGACCTCTGCCGTGCTGCTGGTGATCATGATGTCTTCGGCGCTGGCGTGGATCTTTTCGCTGGAACAGGCCGGGGTGGCGCTGGCCGACTGGATCATGTCGCTGACGCAGAACCCGTGGCTGTTCCTGCTGATCGTCAACGTGATCCTGCTGGTCTTCGGCATGTTCATCGAAGGCAACGCGCTGCTGATCATCCTTGTGCCGCTGCTCAAGCCCGTTGTGCTGCAGCTCGGCATCGACCCGGTGCATTTCGGCATCATCATGATTCTCAATCTGGCGCTTGGCACGCTGACGCCGCCGGTGGGCACGGTGATGCTGCTCACCTGCAACCTGACGGACACGCCGTTTGGCGAGTTCATGCGCCGCGGCTGGCCCTTCATTCTGGCGGTCTTCATCGCGCTGATGCTGGTGACCTTCGTGCCATTCATCTCGCTGGCGCTGGTCTGACACCTTAGGCACCTGCGCCGCGTCCTGAACTGCGCCGCGTCCCGAAAGGGGCGCGGCGTTTTGCTGGGCGGGCTGGATTTTAACCTCACTTTAAGCATGTCGGTCGATGCTGCTCCCGTCATGATGCGGGAGAAGACACCATGCGATTGCGTTGCGTTCCGGCACAGGGTGCACAGTGGCTGACAGCTCATGGCCTGCGCCCGCCCGACCAGCGCACGAGGCAGGCGCTGATGATCGCCCTTGCCGCGCCGCTTGTGCCTGTGCCCATGGCCATCGGGGCGGCGGCGCTGCTGCCCGGCGGCATCGCCGCACGGCTCGACCTGCTGGGCATCTGCATCCTGACCGGGCTGACCGCAGCGCTTTGCGCGGCACTGGGCGTGTTCTACGTGCTGGCCCTGCCCCCGCCGCAAGAGCTCGGGCGCAGCAAGCGGCGAAGCGTTGTTCAGACACTGGATGGCAACGCATCGTTCCTGCCCGACCATGAACCCCTGCGCCGCGCCGGTTAGCTCAAAGCACGCGCACCAGCCTCAACGCATCGAGGATCGCCGCATGGGTATTGCGCGACGAGACCGCGTCGCCGATGCGGAACAGCTTGTAGCGCCCCTCGGGATTGCGCACCACCGTCTGCGGCGCCAGTGCGACAAGCGCCTCGTAATCCACCTCTCCAAGATTCGCCGATCCCGGTTTCAACTCGAAATACAGATCATCCAAGGGCCGCGTGCCAAGATTGGTCACCACCTGCGTCACCCGCCGCTCGCAGCTCATGTCGCCGAAATCGCTTCCCAAAGTGGCGATCAGCGCATTGCCATCGCGCCGCACCGCATCCAGCCGCCATGTCGGCGTAAAGCGCACGTCGCGCCGTTGCAGCTCGCGCAGCGACGGGGTGAGCGACATCGACATCACCTCGCTCGCGATGTTGCGGTCGCGGGTGACGATCTCGACCGACGCGCCGGTGGCGGCGATCTTCTCGGCGGCCTGCAACGCGGCGAAATCGCCCGCGTCATCCCAGATCAGCACCGAGCTTCCGGGCTGCGCGTCTCCTGACAGGATATCCCACGCGGTGACGCAAAGCTCGTTGCCCGCGCGCAGCCCCTCCTCTGCCGCCATCCCGCCGGTCGCGACGATCACCACGTCCGGGTCATGCGCCAGCACGGTCGCAGCCTCGGCATAACTGTTGTAGTGAAACTGCACGCCGCCGCGATCGCATTCCGCCAGCCGCCAGTCGATCAGCGACATCATCTCGGCGCGGCGCGCGGTCTGCGCCGTCAGCCGCACCTGCCCGCCCGCGCCCGGCGCGGCCTCATGCACGATCACCTCATGTCCACGCAAGCTCGCCACCCGCGCCGCCTCAAGCCCCCCCGGCCCCGCGCCGATCACCACCACCCGGCGCGGCGCATCAGAGCGCGCAACCGCATGCGGCAGTTCCAACTCGCGCCCGGTCGATGGGTTGTGCAGGCACAGCGCCGATCCGCCCATGTAGATCCGGTCGAGGCAGTAGTTCGCGCCAACGCAGGGCCGGATGCGATCCTCTTCGCCGCGCCGGATCTTGGCGACGATATGCGGATCGGCAATATGCGCCCGCGTCATCCCCACCATATCCAGCAGACCCGACGCCACCGCATGCCGCGCCGTCGCCACGTCCTGAATCTTGGCCGCGTGAAAGGTTGGCAGCCCGGTCGCCGCCCGCACCTGCCCGGCGAAATCAAGATGCGGCGCGCTGCGCATGCCCTGCACCGGGATCACGTCGGTCAGCGCGGCGTCGGTGTCGATCCGCCCGCGAATGACGTTGAGGAAATCGACCAGCCCGCTGTCATGCAATCGCCGGGTGATCTCGCGGCCCTCTTCGGCGCTCACCCCGCCCGCCTCGCATTCATCCGCCGAATAGCGGATGCCAACGATGAAATCCGGGCCGACACGCGCGCGGATGGCGCCCAGCACTTCGAGCGCAAAGCGCATCCGGTTGCCCAGATCACCGCCCCAGGGCGGCTCCATCCGGTTGACCAGCGGCGTCCAGAACTGGTCCATCAGGTGGCCGTAAGCCTCCAGCTCGATACCGTCGAGCCCGGCCGCCTGCATCCGCTCCGCCGCATCGGCATAATCGCGGATCAGCCGCGCGATGTCCCAGTCTTCGGCAACCTTGGGAAAGGCACGGTGCGCCACCTCGCGGTCCGGCCCCGCCGAAACCGAGGGCAGCCAGTCGCCCCGATCCCAGCGCGTGCGCCGCCCCAGATGCGTCAGCTGGATCATCACCGCGCAGCCATGGTCGTGGCATTCGTCGGTCAGCGCCTTCATCCAGCCGACCACCTCGTCCTTCCACGCAAGGATATTGTTGAACGCCGGGGGGCTGTCACGCGACACGCTTGCCGAGCCCGCCGTCATGGTGAGCGCCACGCCGCCGCGCGCCCGCTCTGCATGATAGGCCCGGTAGCGTTCCTTGGGCATGCCATCTTCGGCATAGGCCGGTTCGTGCGAGCTGAGCATGAGGCGGTTCTTCAGCTCGAGATGCTTGAGCTTGTAGGGCTGAAAAAGCGGGTCGGCGGACATCGGGGCGCTCTCCTTGGCGGCTATCGGGATCAGGGTTGCGAGGAGTGTTCACCTATGTCAAGTTTCAGTTCACATCTGTCTATTATTCGTTGAAGCCGAGGCGCGGCAGGTCTAACCTGTGGGCATGGACAAGACAGATCAGGACAAGACCGGATGGCGCGGATCGCGCGAATTGTGGCTTGAAGCCGCGCGGCAAGCCTTTGTCGAGCGCGGGATCGACGCGGTTCGGATACAGCCGCTCGCACGCGGGCTTGGCCTGTCACGGACCAGTTTCTACTGGTTTTTCGCTGACCGGCAGGCGCTGCTGGATGCCCTGCTGGAGCTGTGGGAAACCCAGACAACCGGCGTGCTTCTGGCCGCCTGCGAGTCCTATGCCGAGACCTTGCCCGAAGCGGTGCTGAACCTGCTCACGCCGTTCCTCGACGAGGCGCTCTTCCCGCCCCGCTTTGACTTCGCGATGCGCGGATGGGCGCATGGCGATGACCGGATCGCCGCGCGGGTGCGGTCGGCGGATGACGCGCGGCTTGCGGCGATCTGCGCGATGTTCGAGCGCTTTGGAGTGCCTGCGGCCACGGCCGACGTGCGCGCCCGCACGGTCTATCTTGCACAGATGGGGTATATTTCGCTTGGGGTCAGCGAAACGACAGACATCCGCCTGTCACGGGTGCCCGATTACGTGGCGATTTACGCCGGTGTGCACGCCGAACCGCATCATATCGCGCGTTTCGAAGCGCATTTTCGCTAGGGATCAGCTGCGCTCGCGGATCTGGGTCAGCGTGCGGTAAGGCGTCAGCGCCTCTTTCGAAACGGTCAGTTCCAGCAGCGCACCATGCGGCGCGGCCAGCGCCCGCTCGAAGGCGTCTGCAAACTGTTCCGTGCTCGACACCCTTTCGCCATGCATGCCGCAAGCCGTTGCGATGGCCGCGAAATCCGGATTCAACAGGTCGGTCGCGCTGACCCGCGCCGGAAACTCGCGCTCTTGATGGGCGCGGATCGTGCCGTAGGTGCCGTTGTTGACAACAATCACGATGATGGCCGCGCCGGCCTGCCGCGCGGTGGCCAGTTCCATCATCGTCATCTGCACATCGCCATCCCCGGCAAAGCAGATGACGGTGCTTTGCGGACGCTCGAGCTTGGCGGCGACCGCCGCTGGCAAGCCATAGCCCATCGACCCCGATTGCGGCGCAAGCAAACGCATTCCCGGCCGGAACCGGAAAAAGCGCGAGGACCAGACGGTAAAGTTCCCCGCCCCGTTGGTCAGCACCAGATCGGCGTCTTTCAGGCGTTCGCGCAAATGCGCAGTGACGGCCACCATATCGACAGGCCCCGGCTGCTGCGGTGCCTTGTCGATGACATCGAGATAGGCGGCGCGGGCGGTTTCCAGCCAATCCTTCCAAGGGCCCTGAAGACCCGCGCCAAGCGCGAGGGAAAACCGCTGCGGGCAAGCATGAACGCCGATCTCCGGGCGATAGACCTTGCCGATTTCCGCATCGGACACATGCACATGGATGATCTTCTGTGCTGGCTGCGGCACCTGTAGCAGGCTGTAGCCATCGGTCATGTTTTCACCGAAACGCGTGCCCAGCGCCAAAATCACGTCGGCCTCGCGCAGCAGGCTTTTGACCCCCGCAGCCATCCCCACCCCCGCGTCGCCGCAGAAGGTCGGCGAGAGGTTGTCGTACTGGTCCTGATAGCGGAAGGATGAGATCACCGGGATGCCCGATGCCTCGGCAAACTGTTGCAGGGCGGCGCTGGCCGCGCGTTCCCAAGGTGCGCCGCCAAGGAGGATCAATGGCCGCTGTGCGCCGGACAATAGCGCCCTCGCATCGCTCAGCGCCTGCGCCGCGGGTTCCGGAGGATGAACGCGGATCGGCCCGGCGATGGGGGCCGCGTCGGTGGTCTCCATCAGCATGTTCTCGGGCAGCACAATGACCACCGGACCGGGGCGGCCGCTGGTTGCAACAGTCCAGGCGCGCGACAGCAGTTCGGGGATGCGCGCGATCTCGTCGATCTCGGTGACCCATTTTGCCATGGTCCCGAAAACGGCGCGGTAATTCAGCTCCTGAAAGGCTTCGCGCTCGCGCATGTCGGTGCCGATCTGCCCGACCAGCAGCAGCATCGGCGCGCTGTCCTGCGCCGCCGTATGCACGCCGATCGCCGCGTTGGTGGCCCCCGGCCCGCGTGTCACCATGCAGATCCCCGGCTGTCCGGTCAGCTTGCCATGGGCGGCGGCCATGAACGCCGCCCCTCCTTCGTGGCGGCAATTCACAAAGGCAATCTCGCTGTCATGCAGCGCGTCGAGCACCGCCAGATAGCTTTCGCCCGGCACCCCAAAGGCACGGCGCGCGCCCAGCGCCTCGAGGCAGCTCACCACCATCTGTCCACCGTTGCGTGTCATGTCAGGCTCCTTTTGCGTTGCCTCAGTTCTGAGACCTTCGGGCGTGCACTGCAACCCGCTGCGGGTGTCCGGGAGCCTAGACCGGATTGCTCTCCTCCGCACATCGTCCTTCCGCGACCCCAGCAGGGACTTGCGCTATTCGCGGCGCTGCTTGAGGCGAATGTCACCTTCCGCAGCGCTCTCGAACGCGCGTCCGAAATATTCGGGTTCGAAGCTGTCGACCACCTGCCGAACGCATCGCCCCCTGTGCAACGATACCGCGTTCCAGCATCGTCCCGGCGGGATGGCACGTGCCGATGGCGTTTGCTCACACCAGCCGGGGGCAAAACGGTTGCAGGACAGAGGCGTTCTTCCGAGCAATCCAGCCACAAGGATGCGGGATATGACCCCGTCTTGCTGGCCTCGCCTATCGGGCACAAGGTCGAGCCTCTGCGTTGGCATTGCGGATTCCAGCGTGCTCAGGCCGGGCGCCCACAACGCCCCTTGTCAGATCGGATCGATCTGCTGGAACGCATTGCGCAGCGCGTCTGACCAGGCGTGGCTCATCCGCGCGAACCCTTCGTCATCGGCCTCGATCCGACGCCGCACGCCGATCTTGAAGCTATCAGCCTCGATGATGGCAAAATCGAGCGGCATCCCGACGCTCAGGTTTGATCGCAGCGTCGAATCCATCGATAGCAGAACCGCTTTTTCCGCATCGAGGATGGACGTTGACGGTTCGATCACCCGGTCAAGGATCGGCTTGCCATATTTGTGCTCGCCGATCTGCAGATACGGCGTGTCGGGCGTGGCTTCGATGAAATTGCCTTCGGGATAGATCAGGAACATCCGCATCGGGCCGCCTTTGCGCTGCCCGGCCACGATCATCGATGCCGAAGCGGTCTGGCTCATCCGCTCCATCTTGGCCGAAACCTCCGAGGTCACGTCGGACAGCATGGTGCCCACGACCTCGGCCACCTTCAGCATCGTCGGCACCCGCAGGATCGACTGGTCGTTGTCGGGATCCTCGATGGCATCGTTGAGCCGCGCCATGGTGGTCTGGGTGATCGACAGCGAGCCAGCGGTCATGATGCAGATGGCGCGTTCGCCCGGAGTCTCGAACAGGAACATCTTGCGATAGGTCGCAATGTTATCAAGACCCGCATTGGTACGGGTATCGGACAGCAGAACAATGCCTGCGTCCAGCAGCAATCCTACGCAATAGGTCATCGCGACTCCCCTGAACGACCAGCACCGGACAGGCTATAAAGAGCCGATACGCATCGGGCAATGCCGATGCGTATCACAAGAATGCGCTATTGCTGCTGCTGCTGCTCGGCAGTGACCTCTACCTCGACTTCAAGATGCTCGTCCGGGCTGCTTCCCTGCACCAACCCGCGGATCGGCGCAGCATCCTGCGCATCGTATCCCGAGCCAAGGCGGATGTAGCGTTCATCCGGGCAACAGCGATTTGCGGCATCGAATCCGACCCAGCCAAGATCGGAAACGAACAGCTCGGCCCATGCGTGGCTGGCCTCGTGCGGGCTGCCCGCCTCGCTCGATTGCAGATAGCCCATGACATAGCGGGCAGGAATCCCCGCCACATGCGCCACCGAGATCAGCGCGTGGGTGTGATCCTGACAAACCCCCTTGCCACCGGCCAGCGCCTCGGCGGCGGTGGTGTGGGCCCGGGTTTCGCCGGGCACGTATTCGATGGCATCGGCGATGGCCCCCGCCAGCGCATGGGCACGGCTGAGATCGCTCGCGGTGTTCATACCCGCAAGCGCCACTGCCGACAGCTCGCGCAGGTCATTGTCGGCCTTGATATGGCGCGTGGCGCGCAGGTACAGCGAGGCGGACCCCTTTTCCCGGTGAGCGCGCAGCACACCGGACAGATCGGAGGTCTCGACCTCGCCGCTTACCTCGACGCTCAGCGCGTCGATCGGGCCGCGCCAGCTTGCCAGCGCGGTGCGATCACCTGCCCCGTCGGTGAATTCGGCGCCGCGCAGGGCACCTTCGGTCACGACGTTCCAGCGCAGCACCTTTTGCGAGGCGCAATCGCAGGGCCAAAGCCGCAGCGACTGGACAACCCCCCGCACCGGCTCTGTAAAGCGATATCGTGTGGTATGGCGAACGGTCAGTTTCACGCCGGAATCCCCCTCAGGTACACGTCCTGCACGGTATTCGCGAGCCCGGCATTGCGCGCGAGGAATCGCGCGAGGAACTCGTGCAGCCCCTCGTCAAAGATATCGTCGACGGTGGCGCGCGACAGATCCTCGAGCAGCTGATGCGCCATCTCCTGCGCCTGCGTTCCGGTGCTGTAGTTCTGCGCGATATCGTCGAGGTGATCGCAGGTCCATTTCACGCAAGACATCAGCGAGCGCGGGAACTTGCGGTTGAGGATCAGCAGATGCGCGATCTTCTGCGCGGTAATCTCGCCCGAATAGGACCAGTTGAACGCCCGCTGCGCCGTCATGGATTGCAGCAGCAACGCCCATTGCGTCTGGTCCAGCCCCGAGCCGACATAGCTTAGCGACGGCAGCAGCACGTAGTATTTCACATCGATCAGCCGGGCGGTGTTGTCGGCCCGCTCAAGCGAGGTGCCGATGCCCATGAAGGCATAGCCGTCGTTGCGCAGCTGCGTCGCCGACTGGCATCCGCTCACCAGATGGCAGGTGCGCAGCGTCCATTCGGTCAACTCGGATGTCATCAGCTTGCTGCGTTCGACGCGCTGAAGCTGCCGGAGCTCTTGATACCCGGTGTTGATGGCGTCCCAGACCGGCACGGTCAGCGCGGTGCGCACCACCCGCGCGTTTTCACGCGCGGCGTTGATGCAGGACAGCACCGACGACGGGTTCTCGGCATCGAAGAACAGCCAAGTTTCGATGTTTCGCTGGTTGGTTTCGCCGTATTTTTCCTTGAATTGGTCCAGCGTGCCTTTCGATTGCAGCACGGCCTCCCATTCGTTGCGATAGCCGCCCGAGGGCGCGGGCAATAGCGCGGTGCGCGCGCCGACTTCCAGCAGGCGGGCGGTGGTTTCGGCGCGCTCCATGTAGCGCGCCAGCCAGTACAGGTGATCTGCGGTGCGGCTCAGCATGTTGTTTTCCTTCCGCCCTTATTCCGCCAGAACCCAGGTGTCCTTGACACCTCCGCCCTGCGACGAGTTCACCACCAGCGAGCCTTCGGTCAGGGCCACGCGGGTCAGCCCGCCCGGCACCAGCTCGATCTTCTCGCCGACAAGGCAATAGGGTCGCAGATCGACGTGGCGCGGCGCAATCCCCTCCTCGACAAAGGTCGGCACCGCCGACAGGGCCAGCGTCGGCTGGGCAATGTAGTTTTCCGGGTTCGACCGGATCTTGTGGGCAAAGGCCTCGATGCTCGACTTGTCCGCCTTGGGGCCGACCAGCATGCCGTAGCCGCCAGAGCCATGCACCTCCTTGACCACCAACTCGTGCAGGTTTTCCAGCACGTATTTGCAATCGTCGGTCTTGGCGCATTGCCAGGTCGGCACGTTTTCCAGCACTGGCTCTTCGCCAAGGTAAAAGCGGATCATCTCGGGGACATAGGTATAGATGGCCTTGTCATCGGCCACGCCAGCCCCCGGCGCGGAACAGATCGTCACCCCGCCCGAGCGGTAGACATTCATCAGCCCCGGCACGCCCAGCATCGAATCCGGGCGGAAACACAGCGGATCAAGGAAACTGTCATCGATCCGCCGATAGATCACATCGACCTTTTTCGGGCCTTCGGTGGTCTTCATCCAGACGAAATCGCCTTCGACGAACAGATCCTGCCCCTCGACCAGTTCGACCCCCATGAGGTCGGCCAGAAAGCTGTGCTCGTAATAGGCCGAATTGAACTGGCCCGGCGTCAGGATGACGATGTTCGGCTCGGACATGCATTTCTTCGGCGCGACCGAGGCGAGGGTCGATTTCAGCGCATTGGCATAGCCATCGACCGGCGCAATGCGGTTTTCCATGAACAGCTGCGGATACATGCGCATCATGATCTCGCGGTTCTGCAACATGTAGCTGACGCCCGACGGTGTGCGGCAATTGTCTTCGAGCACGTAGAACTGGTCTGGCCCGGTGCGCACCAGATCGACGCCGACGATATGGCTGAACACGCCGCGCGGCGGCATGAAGCCAATGGCGGCCTTTTCATAGGCCTCGTTGTTGGTGACCAGATGCTCGGGGATCCTGCCCGCCCGGATGATCTCGCGCCGACCGTAGACGTCGCACAGAAACGCGTTCAGCGCCGCGGCCCGTTGCCGGATACCCTTGTCGAGCTTGCGCCACTCCTCGGCAGTCATGACCCGCGGGAACATGTCAAAGGGGATCAGCCTCTCGGGGTCCTCCCCCTCGCCGTAGACGGCAAAGGTGATGCCGATCCTGCGGAACAGCGCCTCTGCCTCCGATTGCCTGAGGTTGCGTAATTCGGGCGGCATCGAACGGTACCACTTCTCGAGATTGGCATAGGCGGCGCGAACATCGCCGCCATTCATCATCTCGTTGAAGATCTGGGCTTGATTGGCGCTCATTGTCTTCCCTTCATTCTCCAGCCTCAAATTCCACGTTTCGCCGGGGAGAGGAAAGCCCCCATCCGAAAAATCATTTCAGCGGCAATGGCGTCGCCCAAAAAATGAGCGATGTGACCCATTGTCGAATCCTGTCCTGCAAAAAGGGCCTTTCGTCGAAGACTTCACCAGTCAGTGATCTAAAGTGTGCACTTTTTCAAAGCAATTTTCACGATTTTCGCTCAGAAAATAACCTTGCGCGCGCGTCGCCGCGAGACCGGCACCATTTCAAGTGGGGCCGCGCCGCCCCTCGGCTATGAGGGTTTCGCACCGCCCATGAGGGGTGCAAACGGGGACGTCGCGGCGCCAGAGGAGCGGCGCGATAAAAATAAGAAATGCGACGAACAGGCCGGGCCAACGACCATCATCCGCTTCCGGCGGATCGGATGTGGCTTGCCGAGGGTCGCGCAAAAGGGATTTGAATTGATGATCAAGATGCTGAAGTTTTCAGGTGTCGCCGCCGCCGCGCTGGTCGCCGCCGGTGCCGTTCAGGCGCAAGAGGTCGATTGCCCGATCAAGGTTGGCGTGCTGCATTCGCTTTCCGGCACCATGGCGATTTCGGAAACCACTCTGAAAGACACCATGCTGATGCTCATCGAAAAGCAGAACGCCGCAGGCGGGCTGCTGGGATGCCAGCTTGAAGCCGTGGTCAAGGACCCGGCATCCGACTGGCCGCTGTTCGCCGAAAAGGCGCGCGAGCTGATCTCCAACGACGAAGTCGACGTGACCTTCGGCTCGTGGACCTCGTCGAGCCGCAAGGCCGTGCTGCCGGTGCTCGAAGAGCTGAACGCGCTGTATTTCTACCCCGTCCAGTACGAGGGCGAGGAAAGCTCGAAGAACGTCTTCTACACCGGCGCCGCGCCGAACCAGCAGGCGATCCCGGCCGTCGATTATTTCCTCGAAGAACTGGGCGTCGAGAAATTCGCGCTGCTCGGCACCGATTACGTTTATCCGCGCACCACGAACAACATCCTGGAATCCTACCTGACGTCCAAGGGCATCGCGCCCGAAGATATCTTCGTCAACTACACCCCCTTTGGTCAATCCGACTGGTCGACCATCGTCTCCGACGTCGTGGCGCTTGGCGAAGACGGCAAGCAGGTCGGCGTGATCTCGACCATCAACGGCGATGCCAACATCGGCTTCTACAAGGAACTGGCGGCAGCGGACGTTTCGGCAGATGACATCCCCGTCGTCGCCTTCTCGGTCGGCGAAGAGGAACTGTCGGGGCTTGATACGTCGAACCTCGTCGGCCACCTCGCCGCATGGAACTACTTCATGACCGCCGACACCCCGGCGAACGCCGAGTTCATCAAGGAATGGCACGCATTCATCGGCGATGACAGCCGCGTCACCAACGACCCGATGGAAGCCCATTACATCGGCTTCAACATGTGGGTGCAGGCGGTCGAAGCCGCTGGCACCACCGATGTCGACGCCGTGCGCGAAAACATGTGGGGGCTGGAATTCCCGAACCTGACCGGCGGCATGGCCGTCATGGGCACCAACCACCACCTGTCCAAGCCGGTGCTGATCGGCGAAATCCGCGCCGACGGCCAGTTCGACATCATCTCGCAGACCGAGCCGGTTCCCGGCGATGCCTGGACCGATTACCTGCCGGACTCGGCCGTGCTCACCTCCGACTGGAAAGAGCTCGACTGCGGCATGTACAACACCGGCACCTCGACCTGTGTCCAGCAGAAGTCGAACTACTGATCCGGTCTGCGGCGGGCGCCATTGTCGGTGCCCGCCGTTTTCCTGACGACCCCTCCGAAATTTCCGGGAAGGCTTGCCGATGCCGCGCGCGCTCTTTCTCGCCCTCACGCTGGCGTTCTGCCTTGCCCTGCCCGCCCACCGGGCGCAGGCGCAACAGACCGGCCCGTTGCAGGCGGTTCTTCAGACACATGCCGCCGAGGTGGCACGCCCAAGCCGGACCAGCGTCGCCACGCTGATCGACGCGCTGGTGGCCTCGAACCTACCGCAAGTGCCGGATTTTCTGACCCGCTGGTCGGATCGCGAGGTGGTGCAGGACAGTGCAAGCGGGTTGTTCTATTACGACGGAGAGCCCCCTGTCGACATCGACACCGGCGCCCCGACGCAACTCGATGGTGCGACGCTTTCGGCGATCCGCCCGAATGGCGGTGTGCGCCGGGTGATCTCGACGGCGCTGGTGCAGTTCCAGCTGTCCGCGCCGGATATCGCCGCGCGCACCGCCGCGCTGGACGCCATTGCCCGCGCCCCCGAGGAAGACCAACTCGAACCGCTGCGCGCCTCGATCGCAACCGAACCCGATCCAGCCCTGAAGGCACGCAAGGAACAGCTGGCGGGCATGCTCGCCGCCCGCTACGGCGACACGACCGAAGAACGGGTCGCGGCGCTCGAGGCGCTGTCGGGCGCCCTGTCGGTCGAAATCCGCGCGGTGTTGAATCAGGTGCTGACCACGACCTCCGGCGTCGCCGAAACGCTGCCGCAGGATGCCAACATCGCCCGCCAACTGCGCGTGGGCAAGGATATCACCAGCGCCGAAGCCTACGCCCGCCTTGTCGAGTCCGGTCTTGCCGCCGCGCCGCAAACCCGTGAGCAGATCAAGGCAGCGCTGACCGAGAACATCACCGATGGCACGGTCGGCGGCGTGCCCGTTGGCGCGCTTAACACCGAGGCCGACCGCCTGCGCGCCTATGAGGCGCTTGCAACGGCTGGCACCGTTCCGCCGCTGGTCACCGAGGCCAGCATGGCTGACGCTGTCAGCGCCCATGTCTTCTTCGACGCCTATACCGAACAGGATGCCGCCATCACCGACGCCGCCCGCGAGGCGCTGGACGAGGTCGAAAACCGCGTCTTCCTGAACCAGATGTTCGACCTGACTCTGGACGCGCTGTCGCTGGCCTCGATCTACTTCCTAGCAGCCATCGGTCTTGCCATCACCTTTGGCGTGATGGGGGTCATCAACATGGCCCACGGCGAATTCATCATGATGGGCGCCTATACCGGCTACGTGGTGCAGCAGATCATCCCCGACTACACGATCTCGCTGATCGTGGCGCTGCCGCTGGCCTTCGCGGTAACCTTCGCCGCCGGTGTCGCGATGGAGCGCCTGGTGATCCGCTGGCTCTACCACCGGCCCCTGGAAACGTTGCTTGCCACCTTCGGCATCTCGATCGCGCTGCAACAGCTGGCCAAGAACATCTTCGGCACTCAGGCCCGCCCACTGACTTCACCGTCATGGCTTGACGGGGCATGGGTGCTGAATGACGTGGTCAGCATCGCCAACATCCGCATTGCCATTTTCGTTCTGGCGCTGATCTTCCTCGGGCTGATCCTGTTCGTGCTGAACAAGACCCGCATCGGGCTCGAGGTCCGGGCCGTGACGCAAAATCCCGGCATGGCAGCCTCGATGGGCATCAACCCCGACAAGATCAACATGCTGACCTTCGGTATCGGCTCTGGCATCGCGGGCATCGCCGGCGTCGCTATCGGGCTCTACGCCAAGGTTACTTCGGAAATGGGCGCCGATTATATCGTGCAAAGCTTCATGACCGTGGTCGTCGGCGGCGTCGGCAATGTCTGGGGAACGCTCGCGGGCGCCACCCTGATTGGCGGTCTCCAGAAGGGCATCGAGTATTTCAACCCGTCCAACACGCTGGCGGCGCAGACCTATATGATCCTCTTCATCATCCTCTTCATCCAGTTCCGCCCCAAGGGCATCGTCGCCCTCAAAGGCCGCGCGGCAGGAGACTGAGCATGCACAGCCCTACCCCGAATACCGCGCCCGCCCGCAATGATCGGCCTGCCTCCGGCGGGGATATTTTTCGCCAGAAGAAGCCACAGGCGCCGCGCCCTAGCTTCTTCTGGCCCCAAATATCCCGGGGGGAGCCGAAGGCGGGGGGCTGGCCCCCCTTCCACCTCGACACAGGGGATTACGCATGAAACCGCAGACCTTCTTCAGCCAGAACCGCTCTGTCTTCTGGTTTCTGCTGTCGCTGACGATCTTTGCCCTTGTCGTTACCGTGATGTCTGACGCCATGGGCAATGGCATGATCTCGACCAGCTTCGTCAAGACACTCGGCAAGACGCTGTGCCTCATGCTCGTTGCCGTCGCGATGGATGTGGTCTGGGGCTACACGGGTATCCTCAGCCTTGGGCACATGGCCTTCTTCGGGCTTGGCGGATATATGATCGGCATGTGGCTGATGTACGCCCGGACCGAGATCATCGTGACCGAAAGCCTGCGCGCCGCGGCCCTGCCGCCCACGCCGCAGGAAATCCACGAGTCGGTCGGCACGCAGATCTTTGGCGTCGTCGGCAGTTCGGACTTTCCGGCGATCTGGGTCTTTGCGCACAGCCTGCCACTGCAACTGGCGATGGTGGTGCTGGTGCCCGGCCTGCTGGCGCTGGTGTTTGGCTGGCTGGCATTCCGCAGCCGGGTCACCGGCGTTTACCTGTCGATCCTGACGCAGGCGATGACTCTGGCGCTGTCGCTCTACCTCTTCCA
Organism: Salipiger sp. 1_MG-2023; assembly: GCF_030547555.1. Taxonomy (NCBI): domain Bacteria; kingdom Pseudomonadati; phylum Pseudomonadota; class Alphaproteobacteria; order Rhodobacterales; family Roseobacteraceae; genus Salipiger; species Salipiger sp. 1_MG-2023. Next base: position 24,977 of record NZ_JAUOQN010000038.1, read on the forward strand.
GAACGAGGCCGGCCTGCGGGGCAACAACGGCCTGTCGGGGCTTCAGAACCTGCCCGGCCTCGATGATTTGCCGCAAAGCACGCTGTCGATCATCTTCTTCTGGGCTTCGGCGGTGGCGCTGGGGGCCGGATACGTGCTGTTTGCCTGGGTTGTCTCGGGCAAGATGGGCTCTGTCATCCGCGGCATCCGCGACAACGAAGGCCGTGTGCGGTTTCTTGGCTACCATGTGGAAAGCTACAAGCTGTTCATCTTCACCCTGACCGGGGTTGTCGCGGCCATCGCAGGCGCGCTGTATTACCCGCAGGCTGGCATCATCAACCCCAACGAAATCGCCCCCATCGCGTCGATCTACCTTGCGGTCTGGGTCGCCATCGGCGGGCGCGGACGGCTCTATGGCGCGGCGCTTGGCGCGGCGGTCGTCTCACTGCTGTCGAGCTGGTTCACCGGGGGCGGCGCGCCGAACATCCCGCTTGGGGTCTACACCATCCAGTGGACCGACTGGTGGCTGGTGCTGCTGGGCCTGAGCTTTGTCGCGGTCACGCTGCTGGCACCCAAGGGCATCGGCGGGCTGTTCGATCTGGTCTCGAAGCGGCACCCGGTTGCGATCAGTTCCAGCCCAGCGGTCGGGCCTGACGTCGGCGCGCGCCGCACCGTCGAAGGGGAGGAGGAAAAATGAAGACGCTTCTCGAGATGTCCGGGGTCTCAGTCAGCTTCGACGGGTTCAAGGCGATCAACAACCTGTCCTTCCGCATCGGCGAGCCAGAGATGCGCGCCATCATCGGCCCCAACGGTGCGGGCAAGACCACCTTCATGGACATCATCACCGGCAAGACCCGGCCCGACAGCGGCACGGTGATCTATGGCGAGAAATCCATCTCGCTGCTCAAGATGTCCGAGTCGGAAATCGCCATGGCCGGGGTGGGCCGCAAATTCCAGAAGCCGACCGTGTTCGAAGCGCAGACCGTTCGGGAAAACCTCGCCATGGCGCTCAAGAACAAGCGCGGGCCCTTCGATGTGCTGCTCTATCGCAAGACGCGGGCCGGGGCCGAGCGGATCGATGAGCTCGCCGAGATCATCGGCCTGACGGACTCGCTGCCCCGCATTGCCGGAGAGCTGAGCCACGGCCAGAAGCAATGGCTGGAAATCGGCATGTTGCTGGCGCAGGACCCGCGCCTTCTGCTGGTGGATGAACCCGCCGCTGGCATGACCCCGGCCGAGCGCGAACACACCACCGACCTGCTCAAGCGGGCCGCACAGAAACACGCCGTCGTTGTTGTCGAGCATGACATGGAATTCATCCGCCGCCTCGATTGCCGCGTCACCGTTCTTTGCGAAGGCTCGGTGCTGGCCGAAGGTTCGCTCGATCACGTGACCTCGAACCCCGAGGTCATCGAAGTCTATCTTGGCCGCTAGGCCCCGGAGGGAACCATGCTGAGCGTCGACAACCTGACCCTGCACTACGGGCAAAGCCAGATCTTGCACGGCATTTCGCTGACCGCCGAGCCGGGCAAAGTCACCGCCGTCACCGGAACCAACGGCGTGGGCAAGACCTCGCTGCTCAAGGCGATCGCCGGGCGGCACCCCTATTCGGGGGGCACCATCACGCTGGACGGGCAGCCGCTCAAGCATCTCAGCGCCTATCAGGCCGGGCGCGCGGGCATCGCCTATGTGCCGCAAGGGCGCGAGGTGTTCCCGCTGATGACCGTGCAGGAAAACCTCGAGACCGGCTTTGCCTGCCTGCCCCGCAGCGAACACAAGGTGCCCGAGCACATCTTCGAGCTGTTCCCGATCCTAAAGGATTTCCTGCATCGCCGAGGCGGCGATCTGTCGGGGGGCCAGCAGCAGCAGCTTGCCATTGCGCGGGCGCTGATCTCGCGGCCCCGCGTGCTGCTTCTGGACGAGCCGACCGAGGGCATCCAGCCCAACATCATCCAGCAGATCGGGCGGGTGATCTCGCAGCTGCGCGCGCAGGGCGACATGGCGATTATTCTGGTCGAGCAATACTTCGATTTCATGTGGGAACTGGCCGACAGCTTTGTCGCGGTGCAGCGCGGCGCCGTGTCGATGGCGGGCCGCGCCGGAGAGATCGACCGCGACGCACTGCTGGCAAAGGTCTCAATCTGACGTAACGTCGGGCTAAATTATTGCGCTAACAGGCATTTTCCCCTTGCTCAAAGCGCTTTTAGCGCCAATCCTCCCGCAATGGAAAACCGTTTGCATGCGACCAAGGCAGACAGAACCGATCGCGCCGGCCGCCCCGCCCCTTATGGAGCGGGCTTTTTTTGCGGGACCGGCCCTTTCTCTCAATTCCACAACCAAGCCGGATGCTTTGCATCCGACCTGACCAGTTTTGTGACGTGACATTCGACAGGAGGACCCCATGACATCCATCAGATTGCCACTGCTTGGCAGCGCTGCGATGGCGCTTGCGCTCACCGCAGGTGCCGCCAGCGCCGAAACCATCCGCTTCTGGACCACCGAAGAGCAGCCCGAGCGCCTTGCCAAACAGCAGGCCATGGCCGATGCCTTTGAAGAGGCGACCGGCAACGAGGTCGAAGTGGTGCCCGTCACCGAATCCGAACTGGGCACCCGTGCCACCGCAGCCTATGCGGCGGGTGATCTGCCCGACGTGATCTATTTCCCCAACAGCTACGCACTGCCCTGGGCACAGGCGGGCATCCTCGATCCCGATGCGGCCGCCGACGCGATCGAGGATCTGGGCGCCGACACCTTCGCCCCCGGCGCGCTGAAGATCGCCGCGATGGACAGCGGCTATGCCGCCGTGCCGGCCGATGGCTGGACGCAGATGATCCTCTATCGCAAGGATCTGTTCGACGCGGCGGGCCTGTCCGCACCCACATCCTATGCCAATGTCGAGGCGGCGCTGGAAAAGCTGCACAACCCGCCCGAGATGTACGGCTTTGTCGCCGCCACCAAGGTCGACGAGGATTTCATGAGCCAGGTTCTGGAACATGTCTTCCTTGCCAATGGCGTCTCGCCGGTCGGTCCGGACGGCTTTGCGCCGCTGGACGAGGCAAAGACCACCGAAGTGCTGGATTTCTACAAGAGCATCGCGGCGGCCTCGCCTCCGGGCGATCTGTACTGGGACCAGTCGCGCACGCTGTATTTCTCGGGCAACGCGGCGATGATCATCTGGTCGCCGTTCATCCTTGACGAACTCGCAGGGCTGCGCGACAGCGCCCCGCCCACCATCACCGACGATCCGACCTCGGCCGAGCTGGCCTCCAAGACCGGCATCGTGACCACCTTTGCCGGCCCGTCGAACCCCGATGGCGCGGCCTGGGCGCTGATCAACATGTTCGGCATCACCGGCGATGCCTCGACCGACGAGGCCATCGACTTCGTGAAGTATTCCTTGGATCAGGGCTATGTCGACACGCTGTCCATCGCCCCCGAAGGCAAGTTCCCGGTGCGGCGCGGCACGGCGGACGACCCCGAGTTCTTTGTCGGGAAATGGGCAGAGCTGCCGGTGGGTGTCGATCGCAAGGCCCCGCTGGGCGATCTGTATCCGCAAGAGATGATCGACGAAATCGTCAGCGGCCTTGATACCGCACAGCGCTGGGGGGTCGAAGACGGCCAGTTGGCGCTGGCGTCCAAGATGATCAACTCGCAGGCCATCAATCGCGTTGTGCGTGAATACATCGACGGCCAGATCGACGCCCCCGCGGCGGTTGCCAAGATGAACGACGAGCTGGCCAAGATCCAGTAAGCCCCCCGCCCCCGCCCCATGCCGGGCGGGGGCTATTCCTGCGGAGACGACCGATGACCGACCTCACCCCTCCAACCGGCGCCGGCCCACTTGGCCGCCGCGAGGCGCGGCTGGCCTGGGGCCTGCTGGCGCCAACGCTGATCGCCGTGTCGCTGGTGGTGCTCTTGCCGCTGCTGGCGGTTTTCTGGATCAGCGTAAAGCCGGTGGGCCTTGCCGATCTGCGCCCGCCAACCCCGATCGTGCGCGAGGATATCCGCGGCGATCTTGAAGCCGAAGGCGATGAGGCCGTGCTGCGCTACCGGCTGCGCAATTCCTCGCAGGATCAGACGATCACCGATGTCGTGCTCAGCGATGCGTGGCCAGACGGGCTGCTGCCCGGCGCGCTCGATCCGCGCTGCGCCATCGCTGACGCCCGCCTGAGCTGCGATTTTGGCGACTGGGAGGGCGGCACCCGCGACGAGATCCGCATTCCGGTGACCGCCACGGCCGCCTACCTGTCAAGTCCGGGCGCCGAAGCGTCTGACCCGGTTCTGAGCGGCAACGCGTCCAATATCCTGACCAATTTCGATTTCACGCTGGAGAATTTCACCCAGATCTTCGATGGCGGAGAGTTCTGGGCCGTCTTCGGCATCACGCTGTTCTACACGGTCTTTGGCACGCTGGGCGCGCTGATCATGGGACTGTTCGCGGCGATGCTGCTGAACAAATCCTTCCGGGGGCAAGGCATTCTGCGTGGGCTGTACCTGTTCCCCTATGTCGCCCCGGTGATCGCGGTGGCCTTTGCATGGATCCTGCTATTCGATCCGTTCTCGGGCTCGGCCAATGCGCTGTTGCTGCAGATGGGCGTCAGCAGCGAGGCGATCAACTTCTTCGGTGAGCGCCCGCTGGCGCTAATCATGGTGACGCTGTTCGAAATCTGGCGCTATTTCCCGCTGTCCTTCCTGTTCATCCTTGCGCGAATGCAGTCGATCGACACCGACATGTACGAGGCAGCCGACATGGACGGCGCTTCGCCATTCCAGAAATTCCGCTACCTGTCGCTGCCGCAGCTGCTGGGTATCCTGTCGGTGCTGTTCCTGCTGCGCTTCATCTGGACTTTCAACAAGTTCGACGACATCTTCCTGCTGACGGGGGGCAACGCGGGCACACGCGTGCTGACGGTAAACGTCTATGAACAGGCCTTTGCGCTGTCGAACATCGGCGCGGGGGCGGCTGTGGCGGTGGTGATCTTCTGCTGCCTGCTGCTGTTCTCGGTGTTCTTCTTCAAGTTGATCAGCCGGGAGGAAGGCTTGTGAACATTGCACCTGTCGGGGGCTCCGCCCCCGTCGCCATTCGGCGACTCCCCCGGGATATTTTTAGCCAGAAGAAACTAAGGGGCGCACGATGAAGGCGGTACGTTTCGGATATGTCACCGCGCCGGTTCTGGGCGCGCTGTGGTGCTTTGTGATCGCAGTGACGGTGGCGGTCGCCATGAGCTTTGCCACCGGCGCGCCGTTCCGCCCGACGTGGCTGGCGCTGCCCTGGGGGGCGGTGCTGGGTGTGGCGGCGCTTTTTGGGCTGACGGTCTTTTCGGCCGCAGCCTTGGCGGTCGCGCTGCTTGGGGTGCTCGGCCTTGGACCGATGGCGTCGGACGCGGTGGGCATCATCGCGCTGGCAATCGGCCACGGGGCGGTGGCGGCCTTTACCGCTCTCGGGCTGGGCAAGATGACCGGGGAATTGCGCATGGGTGCGCTGACCCGCCACGAATTCGAAGAGGCGGTGATCCGTTTTCTGACCGGCTTCGGCTACATCTTCTTCACGGCCATCGTGGTCATTCCCTTTTATGTCATGGTGATGACCAGCCTGAAGAACCAGTCCGCGCTGATGGCAAACCCGCTGGATTTCTCGCTTGACCTGTCGCGCGGCTGGCACCTGTTCGACAGCTATTACGAATTGATGACGCAGTATAATTTCGGCAGTTACCTGTGGACCAGCTTCTACATCTCGGTGCTGACGGTGCTGATCACGCTGGCTTTCGCCATCCCCGGTGCCTACGCGGTCGCGCGGCTGCGGTTTCGCGGTCAGGCGATGTTCTCGCGCTCGATCCTGCTGATCTACATGGTTCCAATGATCGTTCTGGCGCTGCCGATCTACATCGCGTTTTCGATGACGGGCCTGCGCAACACCATCTTCGGAATCGTGATGATCTATCCGGTGACGACGATCCCGGTGGCCTTGTACATGCTTCAGGGCTATTTCCGCGGACTGCCCTCCGAAGTCGAAGAGGCCGGCCTGATGGACGGGCTGAGCCGCCTCGCCGTCATCTGGAAGATCACCTTGCCGCTGTCGCTGCCGGCACTGGCTTCGGTGTCTTTGTATGTCTTCATGATCGCCTGGAACGAGTTCCTGCTGGCGTTCATGCTGCTCGACGATCCGTCGAAATTCACCCTCACGCGGGGCATTGCCTCGCTCAATTCGTCCGAGATTCCGCGTCAGCATCTGATGGCGGGCTCGGTGATCGCGACCGTGCCGATCATGCTGCTCTTCCTCGGGCTCGAGCGGTTCATGACAAAGGGACTGACCGCCGGATCGGTCAAAGGATAAGAAAATGGCAAGCATTGAACTGAAATCCGTCGAAAAATGGTACGGAGAGGCACAGGTAATCAAGGGCGTCGATCTGAGCATCGAGGAAGGCGAGTTCATCATCTTCGTCGGCCCTTCGGGCTGCGGTAAATCCACCCTGCTGCGGATGATTGCCGGGCTCGAGGAAACCTCGCGCGGGCAGATCATCATCGCGGACAAGGACGCCACCGCCGAGCCGCCCGCCCGCCGAGGCCTCGCCATGGTGTTCCAGAGCTATGCGCTTTATCCGCATATGTCAGTGCGCGAAAACATGGGCTTCTCGTTGAAGGCCGCCGGTGTGCCCAAGACAGACATGGACGCCAAGGTCGACGAGGCCGCCCGCGTGCTGAAGCTGGAACCGCTGCTGGATCGCCGCCCCAAGGATCTGTCGGGCGGCCAGCGCCAGCGGGTCGCGATCGGACGCTCCATCGTGCGCGACCCGACGGCGTTCCTGTTCGATGAGCCGCTGTCCAACCTCGACGCCGCCCTGCGCGTGGAAATGCGCTACGAGATCGCCAAGCTGCACCAGTCGCTGAAATCGACGATGATCTACGTCACCCACGATCAGGTCGAGGCGATGACCCTCGCCGACCGCATCGTCGTGCTCGAGGCCGGGCGCGTCAGTCAGGTTGGCAGCCCGCGTGAGCTCTACGAAAATCCCGGAAACCTCTTCGTCGCGCAATTCATCGGCTCGCCCAAGATGAACGTCTTCCCGGCAAATACGCCCGAACTGCGTCTGCCGACACCCCTGCCCCCAAACGCCGCCCATTTCGGCATCCGTCCCGAACACATCACCCTCGGCGCGCCCGGCAGCGGCCAGATCGACGGCACGGTCGATGTGCTCGAATACCTCGGCGCCGATACCTACGTGATCGCTGATTGCGGCAGCGCCGGAAAGCTCACCATCCGTGGCCACGGCGAGACCTCGCTTGCGCCCGGCCAGTCCGTCAGCCTCGCCTTCGAGGACGGCAAAACCCATCTCTTCGACGAGGCCGGACTGGCGCTGCGCTAGCCCCTTCTTCTGGCCTCAAATATCCCGGGGGGTGAGGGGGGCAGCGCCCCCCTTGCAACGCCGCAGTCCCACGCATGGGCAACCGGCGCGCGCCGTGCTAAGGGCCGCGTGTCCCCGCCGTGACAGGAGCCGCCCGATGATGCACCTTCCCCTCACCAAGGATCTCGTGCTGATCGGCGGCGGCCACGCGCACGCGCTTGTGCTGCGCATGTGGGGCATGTCCCCCCTGCCCGGAGCCCGCGTCACCGTCATCAACCCGGGTCCGACAGCGCCCTATTCCGGAATGCTCCCCGGGTTCGTCGCCGGGCACTACACCCGCGATGAGCTCGACATCGATATGGTGAAACTGGCGCGTTTCGCCGGGGCGCGGGTGATCCTTGGCCGTGCCGTCGGCATCGACCGTACGACTCGAGAAATACACGTGCCGGGCCGCCCGCCCATCGGCTACGACGTTGCCTCGATCGACATCGGCATCACCTCCGCCATGCCAGACCTGCCGGGCTTTGCAGATCACGCCACCCCGGCCAAACCGCTTGGCCCGTTCGCCGCCCGCTGGGCCACCTTTCGCGATGGCCCCTTTGCCGCGGTTGCGGTCATCGGGGGCGGCGTCGCCGGTGCAGAACTCGCCGCCGCCATGGCCCATGCCCTGCGCGCAAAGGGCCGCGACGCCGTGGTCCACCTGATCGATCGCTCCGAGGCGCTGAGTGCACTGCGCCCAGCTGCCGCGGCAAAGATGCGACAGGCCCTCAGGGCGCAGGGCGTCACCCTGCATGAGCACACCGCCATCACGAAGATCACAGACGGCGGCGTGCACCTCGCCTCTGGCGAGGTTCTTAAAGCACAATTCATCACCGGCGCGGCAGGCGCCCTGCCCGCCGCGTGGCTGGCGCAGACCGGCCTTGATACCCATGACGGCTTCGTCACCGTCTCTCCAACGCTGCAAAGCTCGGACCCCGACATCTTTGCCGCCGGAGATTGCGCCCATCTGGCCCATGCGCCGCGCCCCAAGGCCGGCGTCTTCGCGGTGCGCGAAGCGCCGCTTTTGCATGATAACCTGCGCCGCCGCCTCGCCGAGACTGACAACCTTCGCCCCTATCGCCCGCAGAAAGACTACCTGAAGCTCATCTCCCTCGGGCGCAAATCCGCCCTCGCGGATCGCTTTGGCCTCGCCCCCCAAGGCACGCTGTTGTGGCGCTGGAAAGACCGCATCGACCGGGCCTTCATGCGCAAGTTCACCGACCTGCCGCAGATGGCGCCGCCGTCCCTGCCCTCACCTCGCGCCGCAGGCACCATCGAGGCGCTTGGCGACAAGCCGATGTGCGGCGGCTGCGGTGCCAAGGTCGGACGCGAAGCGCTTGGCGCCGCCCTTGCCCGCCTGCCCGCCCCGATCCGCGCCGATGTCGTGCCGCTGCCCGGCGACGATGCCGCGCTGCTGCTGACCGGCGGAACACGGCAGGTGATGACCACCGACCATCTGCGCGCCTTTATCGCCGATCCGGTGCTGATGGCCCGCATCGCCGCCGTGCATGCGCTTGGCGACATCTGGGCCATGGGCGCCGCCCCGCAGGCCGCCACCGCCAGCATCACCCTGCCGCGCATGTCCGAAGCGCTGGCGAGCCGGACCCTGTCGGAAATCCTCGACGCATCGGCCGAGATCCTGCGCGGCGCCGGGGCCGAGATCGTCGGCGGCCATAGCGCCATGGGCGACGAGCTGACCATCGGCTTCGCCCTCACCGGCCTGTGCGAAAGCGATCCCATCACCCTGTCCGGCGCACGCGCGGGCGACGATTTGATCCTGACCAAACCCATCGGGTCAGGCGTCATAATGGCCGCCGAAATGCAGGGCCGCGCCAGCGGCGATCACGTGGCAGCGGCGCTTTCCAGCATGTCGCGCCCGCAAGGCGACGCCGCCGCGCTGCTGCGCGAGGCCCACGCCATGACCGATGTCACCGGCTTTGGTCTTGCCGGGCATCTGCACGGTATGCTGACGGCCTCGAAGGTCGGGGCGGAGCTGACCCTCGATGCGATCCCCCTGCTGCCGGGAGCCGAGGCGCTTGCCGCTCAGGGCATCCGCTCGACGCTGTTTCCAAAGAACCTCGCCGCGGTGCCCGGCGTCGCGCCCAAAACGCCCCGCGAAGATCTTCTGTTCGATCCGCAAACCGCCGGCGGCCTGCTGGCCGCGCTACCGGACGGAGCAGCAAAGGTCGCGCAGCTGCGCGCGCTTGGCTATGACGCCGCCGTCATTGGCCACATATCCGGCACATGGCCCGGTCACATTGAGATCGTCTGAATCCGCGCCGCGATCCGATCCGCAAGCGCCTCGAGCGCCGCATCGTCCAGCGCTGGCGTCTCGAATCGCTCAAGCACGTCCGGCGTCATGGCCGACATGGATTTCTCATATGCCGGATCATAGTGATCCGCCGCCAGAGACCGGCACAGCGCCAGCCGCTCACCGGCGTCGATCATCGCCTCCCAGCTGTCGATCAGCGCATGACCGCGATGATAGCGCAGCGGCGTCAGTTGCGCCTTCAGCCGCGCGCCATCCGACAGGATGTCATCATAGGCCGCATCCAGATAGGCGGCCCGCGCCTCCAGCGGCGCGCCGACCTCGATCCATTGGGCCGTCTTCATGCCCTCCCAGATCGATGGCGGAATCAGCAGCTGACCGATCTTGCTGCTTTCCGCCTCGACCAGCACGGGCCGCGCCGGATCAAGCGCATCGAGCTGCTGCACCAGTTGCGTCTCGAACCCCTTCTGCGCGGGCTGCCCGCCCGGCATGCCCCCCAGAAGCGATCCCCGATGCCGCGCCAGCCCCTCGAGGTCAATCACCTGAACGCCCCGCGCCGCAAGGCGCGGCAGCAGTGCGGTCTTGGCGGTGCCGGTGTAGCCGCCCAGTTGCAGGAACCGGAACGGCAGCGACTCGTCATACAGTGCCCTGGTCACCAGCCGCCGCCACGAGCGGTAGCCCCCCTCGACGACCTCGGCCCGCCAGCCGATCTGCTGCAGCATCCAGGTGAACGAGCCAGACCGCTGCCCGCCGCGCCAACAATATATCAGCGGCCGCCAGCCGCCATCGTGATGCGCCAACGGCCCTTCGATATGTGCCGACGCGTTGCGGAACACCAGCGCCGCGCCGATCTTGCGGGCCAGAAACGGGCTTTGCTGCTTGTAGATCGTGCCGACGCGGGCTCGCTCTTCATTGTCGAGGACCGGCAGGTTGATCGCACCGGGCACGTGATCCTCGGCAAATTCGGCCGGGCTGCGCACGTCGATGACGGTGTCGAAGCCATGCGACAACATCTCGGAGGGGGATGAAAACAAGAGAGCCATGGGCGCATGACCTACCCCACAGCGCAGCCCTGTGGAAGCGCCATCCTTGGCAGAGCCAACGAAGTTGATTTTTCTTACAAAAGCCTCTGGACACCGCGCTGAGCCTCGGCTATTTCCGCCAACACCCGAGGGGCCGCGCCCCTCCCCAAGTGCCCGGGTAGCTCAGGGGTAGAGCAGTGGATTGAAAATCCTCGTGTCGGTGGTTCGATTCCGCCCCCGGGCACCATTTAGTCAAGCTAACAACCTGATATATATGGTATTTTTGAGATGGGTTGTGGATCTATCCACCTTTTTGCCCACCTTTCACCATTCGATCAATTCGCGCGCCAGCATGTCCTGTGTGACCGGGTCACGCCCGAACCGTGCCAGCATTGCCGCGACCGATGCCTGTGAAAGCTGGTGCTGCTGATGCACAAGCTTTCGATATGTTCGCCAGTGCATCCCTTTCGGTTTGCCGCCTTCGCCGTTCAGTATGCCCGGTTCCCACTGGAGCCGGTCGCGGATTTTTCCTGCCCGCCGCGCCAAGCGGTCAGATGCATCCTCACGTTGCGACGGATAGGCAAGCCGATGGCAGCTTCGGCAGGCAAACACAGCGCCGCCATAGAGAAGCGCAACGCGACGACCACAGTCGCGCGCTGGACACAGAAACCAATGCCGTTCGCCGCCCAAGTGACAGGGCGTTGCATCCAATTGCACAGAATAATCCATCTCAGACCAATCACCGCCGTCTGTTCTGGTCCGATAGATCAGGCGCAATTGACTGGTCTCAACCTTCACGCGGATTGAGGCGACTTGCTCGCCGTTACAGCTCCATTGCCAGCCGAACGCATTTCCGGGCGAAATCAAGCCCTCTCGCGCCCAGAGCCGAACGTCCAGCGCACGGAAGTCTGAGGTCAGGATTTTTGCTGAGAAATGGTGGTGCCTGCCGCTACCGATGCCGCCCATCTTCAAGCCCCCGATTTCGCTTAACTCTGTTTCGATCAGTCACACTCGATGTATGCCGTAAACATTGAGGCTCGCTCCGCTATGCTGACCGGATCTAACCGCACGTCAGAAAGGCTCAGTTCTGGGTCTACCCCGTTCTGAGAGAGAAATAATTTAGCAATTTCGCCACGGATAGCGAAATTAACATTCTGTGGTACGTCTCCGGTAAACTCAGACCACAGTTCAGAGTCGAGTTTTGACACGATTACGCCGACCACCTCGCCGGTTGCGGAAATTAGCGGACCACCGGAATTTCCTGCTTGAACCGGAGCCGTGATTTGCACGGTTTTCGTATCCCCAGCTAGACCCTTGAGCGAGGAAACAGAACCACGAGTGACATTCAACCCACCTAGAAGCCCGGCGTAGGGGTACCCTACCACGGTGACGTCTGAGTTTAACTTGGCAGGGCCAGCAGAGAAAACGGCGATTGCCTTCTCGGCCTCATAAGGAAGTTGCGAAACTAGAATTGCCAAATCGAAATCGTCAGATGAAGCTAATACAGTCGCATCAAACCCATCTACTCTAACAGTCGCGCATCCATCCACCACGTGTGCATTCGTCAGAACGTGGCCAGCTTTAGAAACATAGAAACCGGACCCGGCACTGCCTGAAGTTCCGGTTGACGGCTCAGCGCTACTTATCTGCGCCTCTGGTTCGGAGTCATCATCCGTCAGGAAGAGGACTGTTTTCTCGATCACACGGTCGAGGTTCCCACCAGGAGTGAACCGAAGATCAGCCGCCTCGCCGCGTTCGATACTTGATGCGACAGCTTGCAATGACGCGCTGTCCTGCCTGTTCGCAGATAACATTATGGTCGACCACCCGCCGTTTATATAATCTGAGCGTGTGTACAGCTGGGAGCCGTCGCGTTTCTTCGCCCCAGTCACTAAAAGTCTCTCCTTGCGAACAGTGTACGGGGCATCCGAGAATTCGTGCCAACGCATGGAATATTCGTGAAGGTTCTCGACCGTCGCGAGGGTCTGACGTCCCACAGAATAGCGGAGACTACTATTTGTGTGCCTCCAGTTCACCAACGCTGCTGTCGGTGGATCATTGGCGACCGCACGAAGCGGATATAGGAAAGACAGACCGAGCGGCTCAAAAAAGCGCACATACCAGCCCTCATTCTCGATTCTCTCAAACATCGAAAATGCCAGAGCCGCCAAGTGCCAATTCTGAGTCGCATCATCAAATTCTTTCGAAGAATAGCGGCTCATTGATTGTTGACTCAAACGCCCCCAGTCGCCATCCAGCAATCCAACATACTGCCCCTCGAAGGCAAGACTGGCTTGGAGAAACCGCTTATCTTCCCAGGTCAGGGATGTGGCATCAAAGTTCCAGAATAGGGTCTCGAAGTTCTGTGCGGCTACACGTGCCGGTGCCGTGAGTGCAAGTGTGGCGAGCAACAGATGCCTGAGGAGTCGTATCATGGACGGTATGCCTAACTGAGTTCGAAGGGGCGACGCGCTCAAGCAGGTAGCGACGCGCGCCGTGGTATTTTGCCGAAATTAATTGGAAATTCACCTCTTAAGTTCGATTGAGCAAGATAATCCCCCTTGTTCGAGCAGAGGTCGGTGGAGACGGGCATGTCTATCCTACCCCTTGCTCGCCGTGTCCCACTCATTTGAAGTTGTCAGCGGGACACGCGATGGCATGGCATACTATAGAATGGCACATTATTCGTGCATCCATATCTGCGCTGCATGGCCCATTTTCTGTGCATCTTCCGACGCGATACTACACACGCCCTGCGAAATTAGGAGCCGGATGCACAATTTTTGTGGCGGGTAAGCACAGCCTTAATGCCGGGGTTTTGTTTTTCCGTCCAAGACCGATAGGACAGATCTGGAGCCTTCCCGCCCATCGGTTCATCGCACAGCGCCCAGCGCGTTGCGATGCCGTGACCATCCGCCCCGAGGTACCCTTTGCCCATATCTCGGATCAGGTGCCGCCGCTCTAGTTCGCTGAAATAATCGGGCACCGTGTTGCGATGGACGTTCAATAGGTCTGCCGCCTCTCGGTGGCTCATGAAGATCCGCCCATTGTTCGCGCCATTGTAGCGCCTCCGCAGTTCGACATAGAGCGCCCGAGGGCCGGGCTTGAGTGAACGCCAAGCCTCGGTCTGCTGCAATGTTTCCAGAAGGCGGACGTGCTTTGGAAAGCCGCGTTTCTTCCCCTTGTAGCTGGCGGTCATGAACGTCCCTCCAAGGCAAGGCAGGCGAGCCACACACGGAGTGCCGTGCGACGGTCCCTGCAACACCCTAGGTCAAGCGGTGCGGTCTCTCTGCCCCTCTCGGGGGCAGAGAATGCCGAGACATGCCAGAGGCCGCCCCTGTGGCTGATATGATAGCGTTTCGCCATCAGTCGGGTCTCCCGTTTCGAAGATCAGCGTAGACGCGCGCAATGGCGGGCGGCAGGCCATGTTTGGCGGTCAGTCGACGCTCCCATGCGTCGCGCGGATCGGGGCGGTGGGCGGGATGCGAATTCATGCTGCATCCCCCCGAACGATGCGCTGCACCCGGCAGCGCAGAACGTAGCGCCCGTGGTGGCCGCTGAACGGCCCGCTATGCGCTTCGGGCAGCGTTTCGATATCCACGCCCATGCCTCGCAGGTTGAAGACGTAGCTACTCCACCTGGGGGCGGGATTGTCGAACGACGTGCAGCCGACGTCGCCAGCGTCGATCAGGGCTTCGAGCGCCCAGCGGTCGCGCCCCTTAACGATAAGGCTGGAGGCGCTGCCGTCCCTGAGAGTGACAGTAAATGGGGCCGCGCCCCAAATATGTTGAGGTGCCATCAGGCATCCTTTCCTTGAACGAGAAAGGCGCTGGGCGTATGGATTGGGAGTTCCCGGAAAAGAACATTCCCAGCCCCACACGCCCATGCGCAATGCATAGGTGGGGCCGGGTCTTATCCGGCGAGGTCCGCAATCGCGGCATCCACGTCCGCCTCGTTCCAGTAGAGGCGGGAGCCGATTTTCACCGGCTTGGGCAGGCGACCATTTTCAACGTCGCGATAGATCGTGGTACGACCACGTCCGGCGAGTTTGTCCTGAAGGTCACGGAAAGAAAGATAACGCATGGTGATGCTCCTTGCTGTTCACTGGAGCAACAATGGGCTTGGTCAAAACGAGACACCATTCGGGACGAAAAAGTCCCTAACTTTTTCTGCGGAATTTTGGCTGTTTGCGTTTCTTCAAAGGTTGGCGACCGTCGCCATCAGTATTCAGGTGAACAATCTTCTGAATACCTGCCGCGATGACCGCGCGAAGTTTTGGGTTCGTGTCAGGGGCATAGTCAACGCGAACAAGTACACCAGTAAGAGGATCGCTTTCCCAATGCCCCCGATTTGCAGGTAAAAGCCCGGAAGATACTTCGACTTGTTCTGAGAAGTGCTCAGGATGCCAGCTTACCAAGAAATCCTCGTAGCACGCTGCAGATTGGGCAAGCATCCATGCTGCTCTCTGGTGCCTTACGAGAGGGTGATCACCAGGATCAATGAGATAAGCAGTGCCGAGTTCCGCTGCCGCCAGATGAACTACCGCAGAGTGTTTGCGCCACAGCTTCTCCAAATCTTCCACCGAGGTCTTAACCGTCCAACCCTGTGGCTGTCCGGCTGACCCAGAATGATCACCATGGAGGATATGCTTCCCGGTTCTTCGTCGCGGATCGACACGGCTAGATCGTTCTGTTTCACGCAAAAGAAAACTTGCAACCTCAGCCGCAGCATGTCGAGTTGTCAGTCTGGCGTTCAAGTGCCAAAGTTCGAACAGAATAGCGGCGATAAGCCCGACGGCGGATAGCTCGCCCTTTCGTCCATTCAAGCTACGGTGGTGCGTTTTCCAGACTATCGAAGGCTTGTATTGCATCGGGTTCGCAAACAAGCGATCCAGTTCTGAGCGCTCCAGTTCGAAAAACTGACCCCTCGCAGCTTCGTCGTCGTGATAATAAAGATGGCTGCGAAAGTGTAGACCAGAATATGGAAGTGGCTGGCCTGTATCATCTAGGAGCGTTAAGGAAGGCAAGGCTTGTCTCCGTGCATTTATGTCAGGCTGAGACCAGAAAGCGACTCCATCGCTGCATCAAAGTCGCTCGTTGATCTAGGAAATCCGTCCGCCGGTACGCCCGTTCGACCGCGCCGCCGACCGTGTGCCCAAGGCAGGTTTCGGCCACTTCATGTGGCGCGTTCGTGGCCTCGGCCAGCCAATCGCGAAAGCTGGACCGGAAGCCGTGCGGGCGTTCAGCCATGCCGCGCCGCTCCATGAATTTGCTCATGGTCATGTCGGAAATGACACCTTTGCGAACGCCCGGAAAAAGAAAGCCCTCACGCGCGAACGGGCGGGCCTGCTCGATTACGGCCAACGCCTCGGACGACAGTGGCACCCTAAAATCCGTGGTTGCATCCCTACGGCCTTTCATTGCCTCTGCAGGCACTGTCCAGATATCACCGTCGATCTGGTCAACGTTCAGAAACCGCACCGGATAGGAACGTACAGCCGTCAGGATCAGGAACCGCAGCGCAAGCGTCGTGATGCTGCCATCGGTCAGGCTTTGATAGAAGGCGGGCACATCTTGCCACGGCAGCGCCGGAATGTTTTGCGCTTTGTGGCGTTGCTTCCCAAGAAGCGCGCGGGCCTTGTCGGTCGCTTGCAGATCCACGTCTAGCCCGAGCGCCGCCGCATGACGCATACAGATGCTGAGACGGTTCATCGCTTTGCGCGCGGTATCCGCTTTGACGTGCCAGATCGGGGCAAGCGTGTCACGGATATCGGTCTGGTCCAGATCGGCCACCGGAACCTTGCCGAGCTTTGGCAGGACGTGCAGTTCCAGAGGCGAGAACCAGCGCCCCGCCTTGCCGTCGCCCTTTAGATCCGCCTTACGGCTCTCGAAGGCATCCAGCGCGATATCCTTGAGCAAGTGCAGATTGCGCGCCTGTTCACGCCGCTTTCGCTCACGCTCCTTGATCGGGTCTAAGCCGCGCACTGCATCTGCCCGCCATCTCTCGGCCAACTTACGGGCATCCTTGAGCGTCACGTCAGGATAGCGCCCCAAGCCCATCTCGCGCCGCCTTCCATGCGCCGTGATCCGCAGGAACCATTGCGCGCCGCCGTCATCGCGTTTGTGAAACCAAAGGCCCCCACCATCGGAATACTTGCCGGGGGTCGCGGACTTCACCGCAGCAGCACTGAGCTTGTTAAGCGGGCGGGGCATTCTCTATCCACCTTTCTAACCACCCTCAACATATAGTATGTAGCGGGGTGTCGTGGAACACCTCAGGACGGGAAACACCAATATTTCCCTTTATTTTATTGGAAGTCGGTACAGGATGGAGCATCAAGGCGCAGCCATTATGTGCCGCCCCCGGGCACCATTTAGTCAAGCTAACAACCTGATATATATGGTATTTTTGAGATGGGTTGTGGATCTATCCACCTTTTTGCCCACCTTTCACCATTCGATCAATTCGCGCGCCAGCATGTCCTGTGTGACCGGGTCACGCCCGAACCGTGCCAGCATTGCCGCGACCGATGCCTGTGAAAGCTGGTGCTGCTGATGCACAAGCTTTCGATATGTTCGCCAGTGCATCCCTTTCGGTTTGCCGCCTTCGCCGTTCAGTATGCCCGGTTCCCACTGGAGCCGGTCGCGGATTTTTCCTGCCCGCCGCGCCAAGCGGTCAGATGCATCCTCACGTTGCGACGGATAGGCAAGCCGATGGCAGCTTCGGCAGGCAAACACAGCGCCGCCATAGAGAAGCGCAACGCGACGACCACAGTCGCGCGCTGGACACAGAAACCAATGCCGTTCGCCGCCCAAGTGACAGGGCGTTGCATCCAATTGCACAGAATAATCCATCTCAGACCAATCACCGCCGTCTGTTCTGGTCCGATAGATCAGGCGCAATTGACTGGTCTCAACCTTCACGCGGATTGAGGCGACTTGCTCGCCGTTACAGCTCCATTGCCAGCCGAACGCATTTCCGGGCGAAATCAAGCCCTCTCGCGCCCAGAGCCGAACGTCCAGCGCACGGAAGTCTGAGGTCAGGATTTTTGCTGAGAAATGGTGGTGCCTGCCGCTACCGATGCCGCCCATCTTCAAGCCCCCGATTTCGCTTAACTCTGTTTCGATCAGTCACACTCGATGTATGCCGTAAACATTGAGGCTCGCTCCGCTATGCTGACCGGATCTAACCGCACGTCAGAAAGGCTCAGTTCTGGGTCTACCCCGTTCTGAGAGAGAAATAATTTAGCAATTTCGCCACGGATAGCGAAATTAACATTCTGTGGTACGTCTCCGGTAAACTCAGACCACAGTTCAGAGTCGAGTTTTGACACGATTACGCCGACCACCTCGCCGGTTGCGGAAATTAGCGGACCACCGGAATTTCCTGCTTGAACCGGAGCCGTGATTTGCACGGTTTTCGTATCCCCAGCTAGACCCTTGAGCGAGGAAACAGAACCACGAGTGACATTCAACCCACCTAGAAGCCCGGCGTAGGGGTACCCTACCACGGTGACGTCTGAGTTTAACTTGGCAGGGCCAGCAGAGAAAACGGCGATTGCCTTCTCGGCCTCATAAGGAAGTTGCGAAACTAGAATTGCCAAATCGAAATCGTCAGATGAAGCTAATACAGTCGCATCAAACCCATCTACTCTAACAGTCGCGCATCCATCCACCACGTGTGCATTCGTCAGAACGTGGCCAGCTTTAGAAACATAGAAACCGGACCCGGCACTGCCTGAAGTTCCGGTTGACGGCTCAGCGCTACTTATCTGCGCCTCTGGTTCGGAGTCATCATCCGTCAGGAAGAGGACTGTTTTCTCGATCACACGGTCGAGGTTCCCACCAGGAGTGAACCGAAGATCAGCCGCCTCGCCGCGTTCGATACTTGATGCGACAGCTTGCAATGACGCGCTGTCCTGCCTGTTCGCAGATAACATTATGGTCGACCACCCGCCGTTTATATAATCTGAGCGTGTGTACAGCTGGGAGCCGTCGCGTTTCTTCGCCCCAGTCACTAAAAGTCTCTCCTTGCGAACAGTGTACGGGGCATCCGAGAATTCGTGCCAACGCATGGAATATTCGTGAAGGTTCTCGACCGTCGCGAGGGTCTGACGTCCCACAGAATAGCGGAGACTACTATTTGTGTGCCTCCAGTTCACCAACGCTGCTGTCGGTGGATCATTGGCGACCGCACGAAGCGGATATAGGAAAGACAGACCGAGCGGCTCAAAAAAGCGCACATACCAGCCCTCATTCTCGATTCTCTCAAACATCGAAAATGCCAGAGCCGCCAAGTGCCAATTCTGAGTCGCATCATCAAATTCTTTCGAAGAATAGCGGCTCATTGATTGTTGACTCAAACGCCCCCAGTCGCCATCCAGCAATCCAACATACTGCCCCTCGAAGGCAAGACTGGCTTGGAGAAACCGCTTATCTTCCCAGGTCAGGGATGTGGCATCAAAGTTCCAGAATAGGGTCTCGAAGTTCTGTGCGGCTACACGTGCCGGTGCCGTGAGTGCAAGTGTGGCGAGCAACAGATGCCTGAGGAGTCGTATCATGGACGGTATGCCTAACTGAGTTCGAAGGGGCGACGCGCTCAAGCAGGTAGCGACGCGCGCCGTGGTATTTTGCCGAAATTAATTGGAAATTCACCTCTTAAGTTCGATTGAGCAAGATAATCCCCCTTGTTCGAGCAGAGGTCGGTGGAGACGGGCATGTCTATCCTACCCCTTGCTCGCCGTGTCCCACTCATTTGAAGTTGTCAGCGGGACACGCGATGGCATGGCATACTATAGAATGGCACATTATTCGTGCATCCATATCTGCGCTGCATGGCCCATTTTCTGTGCATCTTCCGACGCGATACTACACACGCCCTGCGAAATTAGGAGCCGGATGCACAATTTTTGTGGCGGGTAAGCACAGCCTTAATGCCGGGGTTTTGTTTTTCCGTCCAAGACCGATAGGACAGATCTGGAGCCTTCCCGCCCATCGGTTCATCGCACAGCGCCCAGCGCGTTGCGATGCCGTGACCATCCGCCCCGAGGTACCCTTTGCCCATATCTCGGATCAGGTGCCGCCGCTCTAGTTCGCTGAAATAATCGGGCACCGTGTTGCGATGGACGTTCAATAGGTCTGCCGCCTCTCGGTGGCTCATGAAGATCCGCCCATTGTTCGCGCCATTGTAGCGCCTCCGCAGTTCGACATAGAGCGCCCGAGGGCCGGGCTTGAGTGAACGCCAAGCCTCGGTCTGCTGCAATGTTTCCAGAAGGCGGACGTGCTTTGGAAAGCCGCGTTTCTTCCCCTTGTAGCTGGCGGTCATGAACGTCCCTCCAAGGCAAGGCAGGCGAGCCACACACGGAGTGCCGTGCGACGGTCCCTGCAACACCCTAGGTCAAGCGGTGCGGTCTCTCTGCCCCTCTCGGGGGCAGAGAATGCCGAGACATGCCAGAGGCCGCCCCTGTGGCTGATATGATAGCGTTTCGCCATCAGTCGGGTCTCCCGTTTCGAAGATCAGCGTAGACGCGCGCAATGGCGGGCGGCAGGCCATGTTTGGCGGTCAGTCGACGCTCCCATGCGTCGCGCGGATCGGGGCGGTGGGCGGGATGCGAATTCATGCTGCATCCCCCCGAACGATGCGCTGCACCCGGCAGCGCAGAACGTAGCGCCCGTGGTGGCCGCTGAACGGCCCGCTATGCGCTTCGGGCAGCGTTTCGATATCCACGCCCATGCCTCGCAGGTTGAAGACGTAGCTACTCCACCTGGGGGCGGGATTGTCGAACGACGTGCAGCCGACGTCGCCAGCGTCGATCAGGGCTTCGAGCGCCCAGCGGTCGCGCCCCTTAACGATAAGGCTGGAGGCGCTGCCGTCCCTGAGAGTGACAGTAAATGGGGCCGCGCCCCAAATATGTTGAGGTGCCATCAGGCATCCTTTCCTTGAACGAGAAAGGCGCTGGGCGTATGGATTGGGAGTTCCCGGAAAAGAACATTCCCAGCCCCACACGCCCATGCGCAATGCATAGGTGGGGCCGGGTCTTATCCGGCGAGGTCCGCAATCGCGGCATCCACGTCCGCCTCGTTCCAGTAGAGGCGGGAGCCGATTTTCACCGGCTTGGGCAGGCGACCATTTTCAACGTCGCGATAGATCGTGGTACGACCACGTCCGGCGAGTTTGTCCTGAAGGTCACGGAAAGAAAGATAACGCATGGTGATGCTCCTTGCTGTTCACTGGAGCAACAATGGGCTTGGTCAAAACGAGACACCATTCGGGACGAAAAAGTCCCTAACTTTTTCTGCGGAATTTTGGCTGTTTGCGTTTCTTCAAAGGTTGGCGACCGTCGCCATCAGTATTCAGGTGAACAATCTTCTGAATACCTGCCGCGATGACCGCGCGAAGTTTTGGGTTCGTGTCAGGGGCATAGTCAACGCGAACAAGTACACCAGTAAGAGGATCGCTTTCCCAATGCCCCCGATTTGCAGGTAAAAGCCCGGAAGATACTTCGACTTGTTCTGAGAAGTGCTCAGGATGCCAGCTTACCAAGAAATCCTCGTAGCACGCTGCAGATTGGGCAAGCATCCATGCTGCTCTCTGGTGCCTTACGAGAGGGTGATCACCAGGATCAATGAGATAAGCAGTGCCGAGTTCCGCTGCCGCCAGATGAACTACCGCAGAGTGTTTGCGCCACAGCTTCTCCAAATCTTCCACCGAGGTCTTAACCGTCCAACCCTGTGGCTGTCCGGCTGACCCAGAATGATCACCATGGAGGATATGCTTCCCGGTTCTTCGTCGCGGATCGACACGGCTAGATCGTTCTGTTTCACGCAAAAGAAAACTTGCAACCTCAGCCGCAGCATGTCGAGTTGTCAGTCTGGCGTTCAAGTGCCAAAGTTCGAACAGAATAGCGGCGATAAGCCCGACGGCGGATAGCTCGCCCTTTCGTCCATTCAAGCTACGGTGGTGCGTTTTCCAGACTATCGAAGGCTTGTATTGCATCGGGTTCGCAAACAAGCGATCCAGTTCTGAGCGCTCCAGTTCGAAAAACTGACCCCTCGCAGCTTCGTCGTCGTGATAATAAAGATGGCTGCGAAAGTGTAGACCAGAATATGGAAGTGGCTGGCCTGTATCATCTAGGAGCGTTAAGGAAGGCAAGGCTTGTCTCCGTGCATTTATGTCAGGCTGAGACCAGAAAGCGACTCCATCGCTGCATCAAAGTCGCTCGTTGATCTAGGAAATCCGTCCGCCGGTACGCCCGTTCGACCGCGCCGCCGACCGTGTGCCCAAGGCAGGTTTCGGCCACTTCATGTGGCGCGTTCGTGGCCTCGGCCAGCCAATCGCGAAAGCTGGACCGGAAGCCGTGCGGGCGTTCAGCCATGCCGCGCCGCTCCATGAATTTGCTCATGGTCATGTCGGAAATGACACCTTTGCGAACGCCCGGAAAAAGAAAGCCCTCACGCGCGAACGGGCGGGCCTGCTCGATTACGGCCAACGCCTCGGACGACAGTGGCACCCTAAAATCCGTGGTTGCATCCCTACGGCCTTTCATTGCCTCTGCAGGCACTGTCCAGATATCACCGTCGATCTGGTCAACGTTCAGAAACCGCACCGGATAGGAACGTACAGCCGTCAGGATCAGGAACCGCAGCGCAAGCGTCGTGATGCTGCCATCGGTCAGGCTTTGATAGAAGGCGGGCACATCTTGCCACGGCAGCGCCGGAATGTTTTGCGCTTTGTGGCGTTGCTTCCCAAGAAGCGCGCGGGCCTTGTCGGTCGCTTGCAGATCCACGTCTAGCCCGAGCGCCGCCGCATGACGCATACAGATGCTGAGACGGTTCATCGCTTTGCGCGCGGTATCCGCTTTGACGTGCCAGATCGGGGCAAGCGTGTCACGGATATCGGTCTGGTCCAGATCGGCCACCGGAACCTTGCCGAGCTTTGGCAGGACGTGCAGTTCCAGAGGCGAGAACCAGCGCCCCGCCTTGCCGTCGCCCTTTAGATCCGCCTTACGGCTCTCGAAGGCATCCAGCGCGATATCCTTGAGCAAGTGCAGATTGCGCGCCTGTTCACGCCGCTTTCGCTCACGCTCCTTGATCGGGTCTAAGCCGCGCACTGCATCTGCCCGCCATCTCTCGGCCAACTTACGGGCATCCTTGAGCGTCACGTCAGGATAGCGCCCCAAGCCCATCTCGCGCCGCCTTCCATGCGCCGTGATCCGCAGGAACCATTGCGCGCCGCCGTCATCGCGTTTGTGAAACCAAAGGCCCCCACCATCGGAATACTTGCCGGGGGTCGCGGACTTCACCGCAGCAGCACTGAGCTTGTTAAGCGGGCGGGGCATTCTCTATCCACCTTTCTAACCACCCTCAACATATAGTATGTAGCGGGGTGTCGTGGAACACCTCAGGACGGGAAACACCAATATTTCCCTTTATTTTATTGGAAGTCGGTACAGGATGGAGCATCAAGGCGCAGCCATTATGTGCCGCCCCCGGGCACCACAACTAACTTACAGCGCATTTTCGCACTAGAAAATTGAGTAAAATCAACTTTCTTGGTATCCATGTGTCTCAGCACGTCTCACTGCGTCTCAGCCCTTGGCGGTAAAACTGACGGTAGAGACAGCAAGAGACTTACCGTCACGAGGATACCATGTCGCTCACTGATATGGTAATCCCCCCCGATCTTAAGTGGATGCGGAAGTAGAATTTTCTCGGCAGGATGAACGAGGAGATTCCGATGAAGA